>JBBDIG010000017.1 GCA_040880525.1 Bacteroidia bacterium | reverse complement strand
TTCTCCCGCTTATAATCTCTGGTGTTCAGGCGGTTGGTGGGTATGATTCGCAATTGAAAATCCTTCTTTAAACTGTATTCCGCTAAGAGTTTCCTGGTGTTTTTATATCCCTCCAAAGTTCCTTTGGTGATGGCAGTGACATTGAATATGAGGAAAAGAGAAACAACCCAGAACCCAGAACTCAGAACCCAGAACCCTGAACTCAGAACCCTGAACCCTGAACTCAGAGCTTGATCATATAATCCAGGTAAATGCCCCAGACAAAGTTATTGGGGTTATTATAATATATCCGGCCCAGCCCGTGGATTCGTCTCAATTCATCATTTCGCAGGGGCAAGCCATTGCGCACTTCTTCCGGATTCAGGATGTAATTGATTCTGACGCCCATACGTAGCATTTCATCAATTTCCCCTAATTGAATTCCAAAATCCAGTTCAGGTGCATGAAATGTGGAGTGGACTTGCTCTTTGCGCGAATAAGATTCCCAATAAAGCGAGTTAATATAGGAAGTACTATTGTCGCGAACCCTGACGATGGTATAGCCCAGGCCGCCATAAAAAGTGTTGACCAGCAACGGGGTCTGATACGTTATACGGTAATTTGTCATAAGCCAGTTTCGGAGGTAATTGGAGAATGGCCGTAGTCTGGGTTTTCCCATTATCCCGGCTTTAAATATCAGGCTTCCAACATCTTTGTGTTGCACCGTCCCTATAATTCCAATATTATCAGATATGCTAATGCCCGCACCGTATACCAAATTGCGCGACTCAACAGAATCAGCATTTTGATCCTGGCCCAACATGGATAATGGCCACAAGAGCATACAAATCACCATTAACGCTTTCATAATAGTATATTAATTATCTCTAGATTGTCTTCGCTTTCTGATCCATTCCTGTAGGTATCCGGGAAAGTACTGGATGTAATTTTCATATTCATGATATTAATATGAAAACCACAAGTACCATCGTGTCCCTGGAATACTTCTTCCCGAATATAATTTAGCTGAATGGTATCCTGGTTTCCGCCACTTTCAAATATCACAACCATGCTATCTGCATTAATATTTACCGGCAGTTCATATTTATTGAGTTTTGGTATAAGATCTCCTTTGCCTCCCACGGCATACGCCCTGTCAAAAAAATGATATACAGGCAATTGTTCCCCACTGGTATCGGTAATAAAAAAGTTAAAAATAACCAATGGTTGAGCCGTATGTGGACAGGAAGGTTTACGACATCCGGAGAGCGATGTAATAAGCACCAAAAGAAAGAATGGAATGATGAGTTGTTTTTGCATAGCAATTATTCTGGTTTAATCTATAATTACGATGGCGGTAAAATCATTGTTGTAAGCATTGGTATTCTTTAATTCAATATCTTCAAAGCCGGAGTGGGAAATATTCATGTTGCTGAATTTGTAATATTCACCACATTTGCCAGGTCCCTTATCCATGAGTTCTTCTGCGTCTGCCTGAAAGGAAACCAGGGTAGAGATTCCATCCTTGAAAAAGAAAAAGTTACTAATGCCATCTTCGCTCAATCTATCAACCGAAACAAAGTTTTCATTTGTCGGTATACTGCCTCTTCCATCATTGATGATGATTGAATCGAATTCGTCCCGAAGATTAACTGCCGAAAGGAATCCGGACCCGGCATCCTTCCTGTAAAACTCAAGCTGTATTGAAGATTGCTGTAATGTTTGGCAACTTTCACCAGAGCAACTCCAAAGTAAGCTCATGAGAAGTATGGTCAGGGGAAAATAAGGTTTCATGGTAATGCAGATTATCGTTTCGTTAGTTGCGTTGCAAGATCGTATAAATTCAATGAAGCACTAAATTTTATTTGTTTCGGAAAATTAGCCATAATTACATAAAAAAAACCTCCAGGAATTTCTACATCCTGGAGGTTTTGTATCGTACACTGAAGAATTATAAACCGGGTTTTTCTTACCCCAGCGTTCTTTCAAAAATACCGGTCAGGTCGGCTCTCGGATTGATGGCCATTACCGGTATGGATGAAGTCTTCACGATTCGTTGAGCATAAGAGCCAAAAATAAATTCGCCAAGCGTCTTTTCCTGCTGTGTCATAATAATGATGAGATCGGCATCACGGCCACGGGCAAAGTTCAGGGTGGCTTCGGCAAAGCTGCTGCTATCTTCCGTTAGGTAGGTAGAGGTGTATGTAATGCCTTTTTCCTTCAATACACCTTCCACCTGCTTCAGGTTGGCTTTTACGCGCCTTGCCAGGAATTCATCGTCTTCCGTAATGGTGACGAGGTGTACGGTGCTTTTAAAGTAGGAAGCGATTTTTACGGCCCAGCTTACTTTCTGCTTCGTTTCTTTGGTGAGGTCAAGCGGCAAAATCAGATTTTTATAGCCATTGCCTAATTGCTTTTCCTTAATTGTAACAACGGGACAGGGAGCGACCTGAATCACCCGGCTGGCGTTGCTGCCGATAAAGCGGCCCCAGCCCTGAGCTCCGTGCGTTCCCATTACTATGGAGTCTGCCGTCAGTTCTTCGGCCAGTTCAGCTATTTTGCGGTAAACCTTCCCTCCGGTAATGATATAATTAAAGGGAAGTTCCCCTTTTGGGCTATAGGCCGCGATGATTTTCTCGAGCTTGTTTTTCGCCCCTTCTATCATCAAACCCTCTTTGTTGCTGCTGTCCACCACATCTTCCGCACTCACCGATTCAAATTCGGCTCCTTCTATTACGTGGACCAGCGTTACCCGTGGGTTGCCATCTTCAATTATTTTTGCAATTGCTACTGCATGATCGAGGGCATGCAGCGAAGTATCAGAAAAATCCACAGGTACTAAAGTGGTATTCTGAAATGGAATCTTATTCATTGTCTTAAAATAGTTACTTACGTGTTTTTTAAAATTGAGTGCAAAATTATCACTTAAACAGATGAAAACCATACCTGATACGGAGTTGATTTTAAATGCTGATGGCAGCGTTTTTCATTTGCATCTTTTCCCTGGCGAACTGGCTGGCACCGTCATTTTGGTGGGCGATCCCGGACGGGTGGCGCAGATTTCGGCACACTTTGATGCCATAGAGGTGCGGAAGCAAAACCGTGAATTCGTTACCCACACAGGAATATGCCGGGGAAAGCGAATTACGGCCATTAGTACCGGCATAGGCACCGATAACGTGGATATTGTAATGAATGAACTCGATGCGCTGGTAAATATTGATTTTGAAGCCAGGCACGCAAGGACTGAGTTGCAAAGCCTGAATATAATTCGCATCGGCACATGTGGGGCTTTGCAACCGGAAATTCATCCCGGCAGTGGGATCATCTCGCGCTACAGCGTGGGGCTGGATAATTTGCTACAGTTTTACAAATACGAATACCATACTGACGAGCAGACCCTGCATGAGGAATTGCGGCATCACCTCTTCCTGATGAATTATGAGCTGCCATTCTACCTGTTCAGTGGTTCCGTTTCGCTGGCGAAGAAATTTAACGAAGAAATGGTGGAAGGAATTACTGTTACCTGTCCCGGGTTTTATGGGCCGCAGGGCAGGAGCCTTCGCCTCCCTGCACGCTATGGCAATCTGCTCAGCCATCTGGGCAGGTTTCGCAGCGGCAATTTTGCCATTACCAACTTTGAGATGGAAACCAGTGCGATCTATGGTTTATCAAGGCTGCTGGGCCATCACTGCATTACGCTGGACATGGTGCTGGCCAACCGTGCCACCCATGAATTCAGCAAAAACCCAAAACAGCAAATGGAGGATTTTATTGAAAAGGTTCTCGAAAAATTATAAAGAATAAAAGCACCTCAAAAACCCGGATTGGGAATAGCCCAAATGTTTATTTCTGTTAAAACATCAAAAGACTCCTTCTTATTAAATATTTTTGGCAACTGAATTTAAAAAAGCAATCAAACCATAATTTATGAAAAATCTGATTTTCCTGATGTGTATAGGCTTGTGGATGGCCGGATGCTCAACAGGTGAGAACGTGGACAGTACCGATCAGGCCGCTGCCACGGAAAGCGATACCGGCCGCTCCGCAATATTTCCATATCCCATCCAGCAAACGCAGCTTGAGAACGGGCTCAACGTAGTTACCGTGCCATTTGGCAGTCCGGGCATTGCCACCTTCAATATCGTGGTGCGCGTGGGCTCGCGCGAAGAAGTGGAGGCCGGAAAAACCGGCTTTGCTCACTTTTTTGAGCACATGATGTTTCGCGGTACGGATACTTATCCTAAAGATAAATATGGCCGTGTACTGAAAGCTATGGGAGCCGCAGCCAATGCCAACACCTGGCTTGACCGCACAATTTATCACATGACCGGCAGCGCGGAAATGCTGGACCAAATGTTCGAGGTGGAGGCCGACAGGTTTATGCATCTCAATTATTCTGTCCCGGATTTTAAAGTGGAAGCAGGAGCCGTTAAAGGCGAGTACACCAAGAATTTTGCGAATCAGTTCCGGCAAATTGATGAAGCCATAAATAACACTGCTTTCACCGCGCATACTTACAAACACACCACGATGGGATTTTTTGAGGACATTGTGGAAATGCCCAACCAGTATGATTATTCGCTGGAATTTTATGAGCGATTTTACCGTCCGGAATATACCACCATCATTGTAGTGGGCGATGTAACGCAGGAAAAGGTGAATGAACTGGCGGAAAAATACTTCGGGATGTGGGAGCGCGGAAGCTACAAAGCCGATATTCCTGTAGAGCCTCCGCAAACCGAAACGCGCTACACACATATTCAGAACGAGGGCTTTATTCCCTTTGTTTCCCTGAATTATAAAGGCCCTGCCTATAGCGATACGGAAGTTGATATGGCCGCCCTGGAGATCATTTCCACTATGATGTTTTCTGAAAGCTCTGAACTATATAAAAAGCTGATCGTGGACGAGCAGAAGGCGATGAATCTGTTTGGATACATATTTTTTACCCGCGATCCTTATCTATTCCAGATCGGGGCGCTTACCAATGACGAGGAGAACCTGCCCTATATCAAGCAAACCATTGTGGAGGCCCTTGATTCTTTGAAGCAGGTTCCGGTGGAGGAGCAGTTGCTGGAAAATACGAAAAGCCATATCCGCTACAACTTTGCGATGGGCCTTGATAACCCGGATGATATTTCGGATGCCATCAATTACTTCACCTGGGTTTCAGGAGATCCTGCTTCCATCAATCGTTATTATGCACTTTTTGACCGCATTACTCCGGAGGACATCCGGCAGGTAGCTCAGAAATATTTCACGGCTGACAGACTTACGCTCGGCACTATTTCATCAAAAGAAGAAGGAGGAATTAAATAATGAAAACGCTAAAATTTAATATTGCTTTATTGGTAATAAGCCTGTTCTGCATCAGTGCCAGGGCGCAGGAAGTTGTGGAATTGAAAAAGCCTGAACTTAACAAAGTGATTGTGAAGCTAATGTTCCGAGCAGGCTCAATTGCTGATCCGGCAGGGAAAGAAGGGCTCACATCATTTACAGCTACACTGGTAAAGGAAGGAGGAACGGCCAATCTCACCAAAAGCCAGATTGATGAACGGATATATCCCATGGCGGCCGCCTATGGAGTTTCAACTGATAAAGAAGTCACCGTTTTCACTTTTGCCGTGCCCGTGGATTTTGTGAATGAATTTTATCCCATAATGAAAGGTTTGATCCTCGATCCTTCCTTTTCAGAAAGTGATTTCAACCGGGTGAAGACGCAGCAACTCAACTACGTTACGCGCGCCATCCGCAACAGCAGCGATGAAGACTACAGCAAAATGGTGCTGGAGGATTTCCTGTTTCGGGGCAAAAACTACCAGCACATGGTAGCCGGTACTGAAAAGGGGCTGAACAGCATTACCCTGGAAGATGTGAAAGAGCACTGGCAGAGATATTTTACAAAAGATAACCTGATGATCGGCATTACGGGAAATTACAGCGATGCGTTTCTGGCGGAGTTGAAGCTGGATATGCAGGGCCTGCCAGCTCTCGATGTAGAGTTGCCGCAAGCTGAAAAAGCGGAAATGCCGGAGGGTACACAGGTAGAGATCGTTTCAAAGCCCGGAGCTTTTGGTTCTGCGATTTTCATGGGATTTCCTATGGACATAACGCGCAGCAATGATGATTTTGCAGCGCTGATGGTCGCTAATTCTTATCTGGGCGAGCACCGCAAATCTTATGGAAAGCTATATAACAAGATTCGTGAAACACGCTCTATGAACTATGGCGACTACAGCTATATTGAGTGGTATCCTTCAGGCAGCGAAAACATGCTGCCGGTAGCGGGGTATCCGCGCTCTTCCAACTATTTCTCGATGTGGATCCGGCCTGTGCAGATAGGTGCCGGCCTTCGCGAACAACATGAGGAACTGGCTGATGTGAAACTTGGCCATGCCCATTTCGCCATCCGCATGGCCGTCAGGGAACTGAATACGCTGATCGTGGAAGGAATGAACCAGGAAGATTTTGATCTGACGAAAAAATTCCTGCGCAGTTATATCAAGCTCTATATTTCCAGCCCGGGCCAGGAACTCGGATATTTGATGGATTCCCGGTTTTATGGCCGGGAGGACTGGATCAATAAGGCTGACAAGCTGCTGGAGCAACTCACATTGCAGGATGTGAATGATGCTATGAAAGAACATCTTCAGACCCGGAATATGAAGATCGCGGTGATCACTAGCCCTGATGAAGCCACAGACCTGGCGAAAAGCCTGATGGAGAACCATCCTTCTCCGATGAGCTATTCCAATATCGTAAAGGAGGGCCTGCCTGAAGAAGTATTGCGCGAGGACGAGCAGGTGGCGAAATATCCGCTGAATATCAAAAGCGTGAAGATTGTGAAAACGGAGGATACGCTGGGATTGTAGGAGCAGGTTCGGGGTTCAGGGTTCAGGGTTCAGGGTTCAGGGTTCAGGGTTCAAAAAATTGACAACTATGTTTAGATTTTTCAAGTCACGAGCACCTTTTGAACCACTTGATCAGGAAAGTCGCAATTATTTAGAACATAACATGTGGTGGTTAAGCCACGAATATCCTCAGCCACCTGTGAATGATCGTGAGGTTTTGACACCTACTGAAAAACATTTTCCTGTGAATTGGGATTTTTCTGCAAACAGCGGTAAACAGACTTTGGCCATTATTGCCAAACAAATGTTGATAAATCCGGATAAAATTAAATTGACATATTTCAGCAAGCCTCCGAAAGAAATCAATGTAGGTTCGTCAGTAATTTTTTTGGAAAATGACCCTACTACTCCAGAAGCGGCAGGCATCTATTATGAGAAAAAATGGTAAATACCATATTGCGTTGGATAGAGGGAACCTGCAAAGACCAGAAATATTAGTAGCTACCATTGCACATGAGCTTGCCCACGTTAAGCTTTTAGGGGAGAAAAAGCTTGAGACTAATGATGAGTATCTTACTGATTTGACCACAGTCTTTTTTGGTCTTGGTATTTTCAATGCAAATTCCTGTTTTCAATTTTATCAATCTGGCGCTCGGTGGGGCTACAATCAATTGGGCTATTTGAGACAGGAGGAGTGGGCTTATGCTTTGGCATTATTGGCTTTCATGAGAGAAGAGCAAAATCCGGAGTGGAGCAACTTTTTGTGTACCTCAATAAAATCAGATTTCAAGAAGTCATTAAAATATATATTTGAAAATAAAAATCAAATATTCAATTTTGATGATGAATTATAAGTAAAATACCACAGCAGACCGCATTGTGTTAATCCTCCATTGTTGTTCATGCGACAAACTTTTCATTCCCGCACTCATCTGGTTCTGCTGCTGCTGATAGCCGTAACGCTGCCGTTTTCCAGGAATATTAACAGCTACTGCATCGTGCTCTTGGCGCTGAATTGGGTGGCGGAGGGGCAGTTTCGGGAGAAGTGGCAGCGGTTGCGCAATAACCGGCTGGCGCTCCTGTTCCTGGCTTTCTTTCTTTTGCACGTAGCGGGAGTGCTTTATTCTGAATATTGGCAGGATGCGCTGAAACTTGTGGAGCGCAAACTGGCACTGCTGGTTTTCCCGGTAGTGCTGGGAAGTATTGCGCCCATTGGCAAGAAAAATATTCAGAAGCTTTTCCTCGCATTTGCAGCAACCATTGCAGGCGGAGCGCTTTTCTCGTTGCTGGTCCATGCCTGGCAATGGCTCAGCACAGGAGCAGAGCCTGAAATTTTTTATCATGCGCTGGTACAGCCTATTGGCATCAGCGCTATTTATTATTCCTGTTATGTTTGCTTCAGCATTTTTGCCCTGGCATTTTATATTAAGGAAAACTGGCAGGTTTTATCTTTTAATATTAAATTCATTTCAGGATTTTTAATTTTATTTTTAACAGGATTTTTAATATTGCTTTCTTCCAAAATATTCTTGTTTATTTTTATAATATTGGGAAATTTATTTTTGTTATTTTTTATTTTTAATAAACAAAGAATAAAAAAAGCAGCAATAGCCGGTGGTGCATTTACCATTCTGGTGGCCGTGGTAATTGCCTCGGTTGACGCAATCCAGGAGCGGTTTCGCAGTGTCTGGCCTTCCAACCTTGAAGTGCTGCAGCAGGAACAATTCCGGTACGATACGCCATTTACGGGGTTAACCCTGCGCCTGGTGCTATGGCAAATGGCCTGGCAGGTACAGCAGGAGCAACAGGCATGGATTCAGGGTGTAGGCATTGGCGATGCCCGCCCCCTCCTCAACGAGCAATACCGTGAGCGCAATCTCTACCTTGGAAATCCTGATCTCAATGATACCGGTTATTTGAATTATAACGTGCATAATCAATATGTGCAGGTTTTGCTGGAACTTGGGGTTGTGGGGCTGTTGCTGTGGCTGGCGTATCTTTTTCTTCCGCTTTTGGTTGCGGGGTATGGCGCAAACAGGCTTTGGATTTTCTTCACCATTATGATGGCAACATTTGCGCTTACCGAGGTTTACCTTGCCACTCAAAGAGGAGTCGTGTTTTTTGCTATGTTTCAGAGCCTGTTTGTTTTTCTTATGAAAAAGGACGAAACGGGGGCAAATGGTAAATTTGTGCTTTGAAATAAAGAAACCGGGATACCATGTCCTTTTCAGATACGAAGCAGAAGTGGGTTGAGGCCCGCGCACAACCACCCACTCCGGAGAAACGGACCAACCGGATGGAAATGGAAACTGTACCTCTGGATTCGACCGGTATGGCAGCCGCAAAACGTATTCTTGACGTGGTTTTTTCGCTGATCATGATCCTGGGAGTGATGTCGTGGTTGCTGCCCTTGCTGGCGCTTCTTATTAAGCTGGATTCCCCCGGCCCGGTCTTTTATGTGCAGAAACGGACGGGACTGAACGGCCAAAGTTTCAACTGTTTTAAGCTTCGAAGCATGTTTGCCGGCAACATCCATGAGGAGAAGCAGGTAACCAAAAATGACAAACGGGTAACGCGTGTAGGCCATTGGTTGCGTATTTCCAATTTCGATGAATACCCGCAGTTTTTTAATGTGCTGCTGGGCCAAATGTCAATTGTAGGGCCGCGGCCGCACATGGTGGAGCATACCGCTAAATATTCGCAGCTTATACCCAACTATATGCAGCGCCACCGCGTGAAGCCCGGCATTACAGGTCTTTCACAGATCAAGGGCTTCCGGGGCGAAACCATTAATCCCATTCTCATGCAAAGCCGGATCAATGAGGATATTTATTACATCCAGAACTGGTCATTTCTCCTCGATCTGAAGATCATATTGCTCACCATGCTGCACATGCTCAAAACCGGGCAAAGTGGATACTGATCCAGACAGGAAATTGCGGGATAGTACGCTGTTGCTGCTCTCATTTATTATAATGCTGTTTCTGGTTTGCTTTGCTGCGTTATTATCTTTCAATGGACTTTATGGGCAGGATTCGTATGAGTATTTGCGGCTCTCACGCCAATTGCATTCAGTCATTTGCTGCGCTGGTGATCCGGGCCATTTCTACTGGCCCGTCATGTATCCGCTGGCCGGTGCATTATTCAGCTTTATTCTTCCTGCTCCTTTTGCCCTTCAGTGGGTTTCAATATTATCCTTTGCCCTGGCTTTTTTCTATTTGGCCAAACTCATGATCCTGCTTTTTCCGCGAATCCAATGGCAGGCAGTGATATACCTTCTTTTGTTTTTTGTGCTTTCTCCCTTCATGCTTCGGAGTGCTGCTGTTTCTATGTCCGAAAGCCTTGCAATCTTCGCTATTATGGCAGCGCTCTATTATTTTTTCAGATATAAAAAATTGCTCAGGTGGAATGATTCGATGCTGTTTGCCCTGTTTGTAAGTGTCGCCATTACAACCCGATATCCCTCATTTATTGTGCTTATTATTCCTTGCATTTTAATTGTCTTTTTAATTTTAAAGAAAAGAAAATATGGTCATTTAGTTTTAATGGCTGTGACATGGATGCTGGTTTTATTGCCGGAGCTTTTTATAAAAGGCATTGAATTTCGGCAGTTTTCAGGAAATGACCTTTTCAGCCGCTGGTCATTTTCAAATTATTTCCAAACCAGCTTCAGCACCCTGGATGGCCTGAATGAATATGCCCTGCCGAATATCATTTATTCAGCCGTGCATTTATGGCATCCGGGATTTTTATTTGCCGGTATCTTTTGGCTGGTATTTGTCAGAAAAACAGAAATCAAAAACAAGAATATTATAATTTTAATAACTATATGGTTTTTGAATTTTTTCTTCCTTGCAGGAATTCCGACCCAGAATGCACGCCTCTTTTTTCTAACGTTTCCGATGCTTCTGATTATTTTGTTGCCGGCTTTTATCAGGCTTCAGGAATGGATCTGTCAAAAACTGTCATTACGATTTTCTGTGTTGGCCGCTATCATTCTGGTAGCGCAACTGGGTTTGTTTGCCAGGGCTGTTGATCCTTTTGTTCAATATAATCGGATGGAACAATCCATTGCTGGAGAGCTTCATGATTTTCCTGCAAGGAACCTTTATACGTTTTCCATTAACGGTCCGCTGACCGCATACGAGGTTCCTCAAAAAATATATAATTTACAACTACAGGATATTGATCAGGCAAATACCAATGACTATGTTTTATTTAATTTAGATTTTGAAGAGCAATGGAAAAACCAGCCGGTGTGGCAGCATTGGCAGGAGTTAAATGAAAAGTTTGCATTGAAGCCGGTTCACAGCTTTCAAAACGGATGGATACTTTATGAGCTCCAATAAAAGAATAATCCTGGTAACACCCGGCTTTCCGGCTCATGAGCAGGACAGTGTGTGCATTCCTCCCTTGCAGGCTTTTGTCATGGCGCTGGTAAATCAATATCCACAGGCGGAGGTGATCGTGATTGCTTTACATTATCCTAAGCGGAGGAAAGTTTATCGCTGGAATAATGTAATGGTGTATCCCCTGAATGGCGTGCGTTATTTTCAATATCTAAAAACCCTGGTTCTGATGTGGAACCTTCCACGGCTGCTCACCCACCTGCATCGCGAAAAACCCATTGATATTATTCATTCATTCTGGTTAAATGAATCCACATTTCTTGCTCAGCGTTTTTCACTGAAGTACGGTTTGCCTCATTTTGCCACTATTATGGGGCAGGACGCGTGGCCCGCAAACCGGTACCGGAAGTTGATACGTTTTAACAAATTACATATTATCGCGCTTTCCAATAATGCAGCAGATGTATTTACAAAAAGTACGAACCAAAAAGTACACAGCATTATTCCGTGGGGCCTGAGTGGCAGTGAAGTGACGGTAGAAATGAATAATAGAACGATTGACGTCCTGGGGGTTGCCTCCTTAATTCCATTAAAAAATAACTCATTATTTATTGGTTTAATGGAAAAATTAATATCTGAAAATTTATTGGCAAATGCGGTTATTGCCGGCAAAGGTCCGGAAATGGAGCCCTTGCAACAGTTATTGCAAAAGTTACGATTGGAGAAGCAGATTAAGTTGGCGGGAGAAATTCCACAGGAAGAAGTCCTGCAATTAATGAGGCGCAGCAAAGTGTTTCTTCATACCTCTTCTTATGAAGGGCAAGGATATGTATTTTTAGAAGCTTTGGCAGCCGGGCTTCCTGTGGTATGTTTCAGCGTGGGATTTCTGCCTGACAGCCAAAAGGTACATGTATGCAACGATGAAAATGAAATGCTGGAAACCTTGCGTAAACTGCTTATCCAACCGCAGGATTACGAACCCGTTTCTGTTCCAACAATTCAAGAAACTGTAAATGCGCATTGGAAGATTTACTTTTAGAAAATTAAAACAAAGGGGGAATGCCATTCTCCTTAACAGCCTTCATTTGCTGTTGGTGCCAGCGCTGAATTTTTTGTTGTATATCCTGGTGGTGCGGCTTTACGGGCCTACGGTTTGGGGAAGCCTTGTGGGGTTGTTGCTGGCGGTGAATCTGGCAGTGCATTTTACCGCCTGGGGAAACAAGCAATTTTTATTGCGAAATTTCAGCCTTGACCCGCAAATGATACGCGCAAACTGGCAGGAGGCATTTTTTACGCGATTGCCGCTGCTTGCCGTACCTGCCATTATTTTCCTGCTTTTTTATGCGCCTGCCATTGCCGGATGGATGATCCTTTGGCTTTGCGTGCAGCATCTATTTCATTCGTTTGAAGTATTTGTAGTATATCAAAAGCGTTTCATCCCGGCCATTTTAGCGGATGTTGCGGGCTTTATCATTCTTGCAGCCGGTATTTACTTTTTTCCTTTCGTAATGGAAAAACCTGCCTTTTCAGGTCTCTTCACCCTGTCATTTGCCTTGAAAGCCCTGATCATGGCAGTTACATTTTATATGGTGGCGTTCCGGCCATTAAAAATGCATTTTAATTTTAATTATTTTAAAAATGCGTTTCCTTTTTTTCTGCTCGGTCTTGTGGGTCTTTTGCAGGAAAAAATTGACTTATATCTGATGGCATTGATTGGCACTGATGAGGGTCTGGGAAAGTATCATGTGCTCATTAGCGCGCTGGCGCTGCTAAAGTCAGGTTCGGTTTTTTTGCTGATGCCATACATCAGGAATGTTTACCGGCTTCCGTCTTCTTCGCTGCGGATGCTGGCCAGGAGGCTTTCCGGGGCAGGAGTTGTGATCATTCTGAGCGGGGTGCTGGCCATGAGCTGGCTCATGCCTCGGCTCTTTCATTTTGATTTTGATTGGTGGGTTTATGGCATTGGCGGTTTATATGCGTTGCCCCACTACTATTATCTCGTACTTACTTATAAAATTTTTCGTCAGAAAAATGAAAAGGTAATTGTGACAATAGGCCTGGCTGCCACGATCTTTAATACCATTCTGAGTTTGTTGCTAATTCCTGAACTGGGATTTAAAGGAGCGCTCCTGGCTACCGCAGCAGCAGAATGGCTCATTCTGGGAATCATTTTTTGGTGGGATAAAAAAACCGCCTGATGAAGGAATAGCGTTCTGCAACTCCTGCGCTATTTCCTACCTTCGAACTATGCAACTGTTCAAAAAAGTCAACATTCATTTAATGCCGGGCAAGTTGATGTTTGCTCCGGAATGGCTGGTGCTGGGAGTGAACAACATCTGTAACCTGCACTGTAAAATGTGCGATGTAGGAACGCAGTACAACGGCAGCAATTTTTACCAGAACCTGATGGGCGCAAAGCCGCTCAATATGCCCCGGGAACTTGTGTTGAAATTAATAGACCAGGCCGCAGAGCATTATCCAAAAGCCAAGATCGGCTATGCGTTTACTGAACCGCTGGTATATCCCCACCTTGTGAAAACGATTGCCTATGCTAACCGGAAGGGGCTTTATACAAGCATTACCACCAATGCCCTCACCCTGCGGCAAAAGGCTTCACAACTGGCGGAGGCCGGGCTGGATGAGATCTTCATTTCTTTGGATGGGCCCCCGGAAATTCACAACCGTATCCGCGGCCACAAAAGCTCATTTCAGTGGGCAATGGCAGGTATACAGAAACTGTTGGAACATGAGGTACGGCCGCAGATCTCAGTCTTTTGCTGCATCACTGAATGGAATATCGGCCATCTCTCTGAATTCGCGGATCTGTTCCGGGATATTCCCCTGAAGCAGCTTGGATTTATGCATACCAACTACACGAACCAGGAAATAGCCGAGAAACACAACCTGCTGTATGGCACAGATTATCCTGCTACCGTTTCCAATTTGGAGGAGGTCAATATTGACAATATGGACCTTTCGCTCTTGTATGAAGAAATCCAGCAGATCCGGCAAAGCACGTATCCCTTTCAGGTTATTTTTTCTCCGGAAATTCATGACCGGATGGGGCTGGATATTTTTTACCATCACCCTGAAATTTTAATTGGCAAGAGATGCAATGATGTTTTCAGAAATGTGATGATCAAATCAGACGGAAGCGTGATTCCGGCTCATGGCCGCTGTTACAATCTGACGCTCGGAAATATGTATGAATCCACCCTCCCTGAGATCTGGAATTCCGCAGTGGCCTCGCGTTTTCGTAAAGATCTGATAAATGCGGGTGGATTGCTGCCTGCTTGCAGCAGGTGTTGCAGTGCTTTTTGATTTCGATTAGATTCTTTAGGATTGTCCCGGTTTCTAAAAGGATTAAACTTTTATGCACGCTTCCAATTAATTTAATCAAAAACAGGCAGTAGCTGCAACAAAAGATTTGATTGAAATGAGCCCAACCAAACGAACCACCAAATTTGCCCCCGAAAATAAAGCCCTTATGATATGGGATGGAGATTGTGGTTTCTGCCATTACTGGGTGCTGCGCTGGAAAAAAATCACGAACGATGCGATTGATTATGCCCCTTTTCAGGAAGTGGCACCGGCATTTAAGGATATTGATGAATCCGTATTCCGGGAATCTGTGGTGCTTGTGGAGCCGGATGGCACTTATTATATAAATGCCGCAGCACCATTCCGTAGCTTTACTTATGGAAAAAAATGGGGATGGCTCTATTCGCTCTACGAAAGTTCGGGCGCTTTTGCCGCGCTAAGCGACAGGATTTACCGGCTCATTTCGAATAACCGGCCAAGCCTCATGAAAGTAACCATCGCCACTTTCGGAAAAAATCCCGCAAGTCCGAAGCCTTATTGGTTGCTTTATTTGCTGGGGATTAACATGTTGGTTTTGATGCTATGGCTCTTCGGCCGGAGAAGATCGTAGCTTCTATCTGCGCTTTGTCCTGAAGAAATTTTGAACCAACGCCAGGCATTCCTGCTCAAAAAACCCGGCTTTCACAATGGTTTTAGGATGAATGAGAGAAGGCGTGTAACCGGTAAATCCCCTGCGCACATCGCGGGCGCCATAAATGATGCTGCCAATCTGTGCCCAATTGAGGGCTGCGGCACACATCGGGCAAGGTTCCAGCGTTACATACAGCGTACACTCTGAAAGATATTTGCCACCCATATAATTCGCAGCAGAAGTGATCGCGATCATTTCTGCATGAGCGGTAACATCATTCAATCTTTCCGTTTGGTTATGGCCCCGGCCGATGATGCGCTTTTTCGCCACCACCACGGCTCCGATGGGAACTTCATCCTCTTCCAGCGCCAGATCTGCCTCCTTCAGCGCTTCCTGCATAAAATATTCATCAGAAAAAATCTCCATGTTCAGGGAATTCGTTTGAGGGGCGAAGGAACGAATATCAATCAATATTAGCAGGGAAAAGACACCTGTGGAGGCTTCCATTCCGGTTGGTTCCCGCCCTGCCCAATGGCATAAATTCTGTAATTTGCGCCCGTTCCGGTTTAAGAGTTTTAGCTTATTTCTGCTTTATTATTCCCGGCCATCAAAGTATTTCCTGATCTAAATATTTTTTATGCAATCCAGTCCCAAAACTATAGAACTATCAAACAGCACCACGAACGGTGCTTTAATTCCATTTCGTAAATATCAGTTAGCCAATGGCCTTATTGTAATTCTGCACAAGGATAATTCTGATCCGGTGGTGCATGTGGATGTAACGTATCATGTAGGATCTGCGAGGGAAGAAATAGGGAAGTCAGGATTTGCGCATTTCTTCGAGCACATGATGTTTCAGGGAAGCAAGCATGTAGGCGACCAGGAACATTTTAAGGTGATTACAGAAAGTGGCGGAACCCTGAACGGCACCACGAACCGCGATCGCACAAATTATTATGAAACCGTACCGTCCAACCAATTGGAGACAGTTCTGTGGCTGGAAAGCGACAGGATGGGTTTTATGATAGAAGGGATTACCCAGAAAAAATTTGAAATACAACGGGATACGGTTAAGAACGAGAAACAGCAGAATTATGAGAACCGTCCCTATGGAATGGTTCACGAACTGGAATGCAAAAATCTGTATCCTTCAGGGCATCCTTATTCATGGACAACCATTGGAGATATGGAAGATCTGGACTCGGTAGGCGTGGAGGATCTCAAAGCATTTTTTCTGCGCTACTATGGGCCTAATAATGCCTATCTCACAATTTCAGGCGATTTTGACTATGACAATGCCCTGCAACTTGTGGAGCGATATTTCGGAGGCATTCCTGCCGGACCCGAACTGGCGAGAATTCAACCCAGGCCATTCCGGCTCACTGCTGACAGATTCATCAGCTATCCTGACAAGATCCATTTCCCGCTGTTGCAATTCGTTTATCCCACCGTTCCTGCGTTTCATGAGGATGAAGCGCCCCTGGATATGTTATCAGATATATTGGGCAGCAGCAAGGAAAGCATCTTTTACCAAACGCTTGTAAAAAGCCAGAAAGCTGCTCAGGCTTATGTATTCCAGCCAGCCTATCAGTTGGCCGGTGAATTTCAACTGAATGCCTTTGCTTACCCGAATGTAGGGCTGAAGGAAATTGAGGATATTTTTTATTCGAATCTGGAACACGTAGCAAAAAACGGAATTTCAGAAAAAGACCTGGAGCGGGCAAAGGCCGGGCATGAGGCGCAGTTTATCTATGGCCTCGAAAGCGTGAAAGGCAAAGCCACACGCCTGGCAAGTTACCAGTACCTGATTGGAGAACCGGGATTTACTGAGAAGGATATTGACCGCTACAACGGGGTAAGCAGTGAGGACGTTATGCGTGTCTTTAAAAAATATATTTATGCTAAGCCAAAGCTGGTCATTACAGCCTATCCGGAAGACAAGCCTGAAACAGTTACCCATCCTGACAATTATACCACACCGGCCAAGCCTTCGCCTCAGAAAGAGGGGCTAAAGACGAAGAAACGAATAACTCACGAAACTTTTGATAGAAGCGCAAAACCGCAGGCGCCTAAGGCGAAACTCCCCATCGTTCCTGAATTTAAGCAGGATGTATTGGCGAATGGGTTGAAGATAGTGGCTTCGCGGAATAAAGAAGTACCGGCTGTAGCGCTAAGGCTCTACATTGATTGCGGCCACTGGCGCGATCCGAAAGGACAGGAAGGACTGGCGTATGTGCTTGCCGGCATGCTGAGCGAAAGCACCCTGAATTTTTCATCAGAGGAGATCAGCAGCCAGATAGAGCGGCTGGGAAGCCAGATACAGATAAAGGCTGACCGCGAATACATGCATGCAGAGGTGAAAAGCCTTACAAAGAATTTTATGCCTACAATGGAATTGCTTCGCGAAGTGCTTTTCCGCCCGGCTTTTCTTGAGGAGGATTTTCAACGGGTGAAGATGCAGCAACTGGAGCATATTACCAACCAGGCCAAACAGCCCGCTACCCTGGTGTCCAAAGCTTTTTCAGGAATCATATATGGGAATGACCATGTATATTCCACCCCCACCTTGGGAACCTACGAGTCGGTCAGCAGTATTACGCTGGAGGATGTTAAGAATTTCTATAAAAACAATTTTCTTCCTGATAATGCAAAACTGGTTTCATGCGGGGATGTGGGAGAGGATGAGGTGCTGGCTGCATTAGGAGAGATCGGCACATGGGAATCCGGAGTGTATCCTTCAGAAGAATTTTTTGCGATAAAGAAACTTCCTGAAACACGTGTGTATTTAGTGAATAAGGATGATGCTCCGCAGTCAGAGATTCGTGTGGGTTATCTCGCGTTGCCATTCGATGCAACTGGGCCTTATTTTAAATCGCAAATAATGAATTACCCGCTGGGTGGTGCATTTAACAGCCGTATTAATTTAAACCTGCGTGAGGACAAAGGTTACACCTACGGAGCAGGTTCGTTCTTTTACGGTTCAAAATTTCCTGGGCCGTTTACCGTATATACCAGCGTAAGGGCAGATGCAACAGCTCATGCCGTGGAAGAAATAATGCGGGAGCTTGAAGATTTCAGGAAGAAAGGTATGTCGGCTGAAGAATTGCAATTTACCAAAAACTCGCTGGGTCAGCGCGATGCATTGAAGTATGAAACCAATTATCAAAAGCTGAATTTCCTGATGAAAATTGCGGAATACAATCTGGACAAGGATTTTGTAAAGGAGCAAAGTGCGATATTGAATGGCATTACAAAGCATGAACTAGATGACATTGCAACGCAGCATTTGCCGGCTGATCAAATGGCCATTGTGATAGTGGGCAACAGCAACCGGATATTACCAGGGCTGGAAAAGCTGGGATATGGAAAAGTGGTGGAACTGGATGTTAATGGAGCAGTTGCCTCATAAAAATTAAGAAGATGAATATTAATATTAAAATGGGTGAATTTTTGAAAACGATAAATGTCGCTTTCCTCTTGCCGGTATTGTTTCTGGCTTATTTTAGTTTCCCCGTTTCTGCACAGATAATAGAGAATCCTGTTCACTGGAAATTTGAGGTAAAAAGAACAGGCGATAAAACGTATGAATTATTTGCAAAAGCTAATGTTGATCCGGGTTGGTATATTTATTCTCAGCAAATGGATTTTGAAGGCCCGGGGCCGGTTAAAACGGAATTCACATATATAGAAGCTTCGGGATATAATACAAAAGGAAAAACACTGGAGTGCGGAAACCTGCTTGAGGAAGAGGAGCCGGTATTTGATAATATCATTGTCAGAAAATATAAAAAAGAGGTTATTTTTTACCAGGCTATAGAGCTCACAGGTAAAAGTGGAACCGTCAATGGCAACGTATATTTTATGACTTGTAATGACGAAACATGTTTGCCACCAGAAGAGGAGGAATTTAGTTTTAAGCTTACAGGAAATGAAAAGATAGAAAAGCCTTTTAAATGTGAAGATAAATCAGAATCATTTGTGCCACCTGCCGGGAGTGGGAATTCCAAAACCAGTTTTCCGCAGGCAAGAGAAGATGCCGCACAGGATGAGCGAAACGCCACAGCCAGCGAAGAAAAGCCGGCAGCGACAGATAAGGAGGCAACCGGTTTTCAGCAAATTAAATCGGGCGACAGGGGAGATGAGGATGACCCTTCAGCCGGTAAACCCGAAGCTGACTCAGAACCCGAAGAGGAAGCCAGTGCCGGATCAGAGGAGGATCCTTACGCAAGTGAATCTCCAAAAAGCATGTGGCAGATATTCTTTGAAAGTTTTCTCGGAGGCTTTGCCGTATTGCTCACGCCTTGTGTGTTTCCAATGATCCCGCTTACGGTGAGTTTTTTTACGAAGCAAAATCAAAAACGCTCAAAAGGAATCGGCAATGCCATTGTGTATGGACTTTCCATAATTGGAATTTTCGTTCTGCTTGGTTTCCTGATCACCAAAATATTTGGAAATACAGCCGTTTATGAAATGTCTACCAGCATGTTTTTCAATCTGCTGTTTTTCGTGGTTTTTGTAATTTTTGCCATGTCCTTTTTTGGAGCCTTTGAGCTTAGTTTGCCTACCAGTTGGGTAAATAAAGTAGACTCCCAATCTGATAAAGGAGGCTTGCTAGGAATTTTCTTTATGGCCCTGACGCTTGTATTGGTTTCGTTTTCCTGTATAGGGCCTATAATAGGATTGCTGCTGGTGCAGGCGGCCACCACCGGAGGAGCAAGCGGGCCGCTTATTGGCATGTTTGGCTTTTCGCTGGCCATGGCGCTGCCTTTTGTGCTATTCGCAATTTTCCCTTCCTGGCTCAATTCATTACCTAAGTCGGGTGGATGGCTCAACTCCGTTAAAGTAGTACTGGGATTTGTGGAATTGGCATTGGCATTTAAATTTTTAAGCAATGTGGATTTGGCCTATCACTGGGGATTTTTAAAAAGAGAAATTTTCCTGGGAATTTGGATCGTATTATTTACAATGATGGGTTTTTATTTACTTGGAAAATTAAAATTCAGCCACGACAGTGATTTACCATATATATCCGTTCCGCGATTATTTATGTCAATGATTGCGTTTGCATTTTCGATATATATGATACCAGGAATTTTTGGCGCTCCTTTAACCTTGCTCAGCGGAATTCTGCCACCTTCAAGTTATACGATCTGGGAAGGCGGCTTGCCTGGACAGAATTCGGGTTATGCCAATAGCAGCGAGGAATTTCCTCCTGAGATTGCGCAAAACCACTGTCCGCACAATCTGCCTTGCTTCCATGATTATTATGCCGGGCTGGAATACGCCAAGAAAGTAGACAAACCGGTATTCATTGATTTCACGGGATGGAGCTGTGTGAACTGCCGCAGAATGGAGGATAATGTCTGGATTGATCCACGCGTGCAGGAAATACTTGCACAGGATTTTGTAATGGTTTCTTTGTATGTTGACGACCGTGAAAAGTTACCGGAAGACGAACATTATGTATCAGAACAGGGTGGAAGAAAAAAGAAGATTGACGAGGTTGGGAAAAAATGGCTGGACTTTGAAATAACCCGGTTTGGGCGAAATGCCCAGCCCTATTACGTGCTGCTGGATCATAATGAACAAGTGCTGTCGCAACCTCGTGGATATGATCCCAGCGTATCTGCGTATTTGGAGTTTCTCAGGGAGGGGCTTGCCGAATTCGATCGCAGGAGTAGTCTAACCACCGACAACTGATAACTTCCTGTTTTTTAATTTTAATTTTATCAGGGATTCTAATTTAAAACTCAATTTATAATTTTAAAAAATGAAGGAAATTCGTGAGCACCTGAATGAGGCGGCTGAGACGCTGCAAAGATTTGTAGCTGAAGAGAGCAACTTAATGGCAATTGAGGAAGCCGGAGAAATTATCGCCAGCGCCCTGAAAAATGGCAATGGTATTTATTCCTGCGGGAATGGAGGTTCAATGTGCGATGCCATGCATTTTGCCGAAGAGCTTACCGGACGATTCCGGGACAACCGAAGGGCGTTAGCCGCAACGGCCATAGCCGACCCCAGCCATATTTCATGCGTATCAAATGACTACGGCTATGAACACATTTTTTCCCGTTATATTGAAGCATGGGGCCGGGAAGGAGACGTGCTGCTCGGCATTAGCACCAGTGGGAATTCTGCGAACGTGGTTAACGCTATTGAAGCTGCCAAGAAGAAAGGAATGAAGGTAATTGGCCTTACGGGCAAAGGAGGAGGCCAGATGTCCGCCATGTGTGACGTGGAGGTTCGTGCTCCTGAAACCCGCTACTCTGATCGCGCTCAGGAAATTCATATTAAAGTGATCCATATATTAATTGATTTAGCGGAGAAGCAATTGATTGCCGGGTAGGTTTTAAAATAACCACTAAGAGCACTAAGGATCACAAAGCTGGATTTAAAAATACACTTTGATCTAAAAATAGACACTAAGGCGCTAAGACACGAAAGATCACAAAGCCGGATTTTACAAAAAACTTTGTTTCAAATCTATTCACTCGGTTGTAAAATCCTTTTGGATGTGAATTTAAATATAACCCGGCAGGGCGGGCCTGGTGCAAATTATCCGTGGCTTTATGTTGCATAAAATTTATGAACAAAAGGCTACATTTGCACCTCGAAAAATCAGACGATAAAAACGTTTTTCTATGCAGAATAAAGGAAAAGTTGCCCAGGTCATCGGCCCTGTGGTAGACGTAAGCTTTTCGGATGAAGGTTCCAAACTCCCCCCGATTCTGAACGCGCTGCTCATACAGCGGCCAAATGGAGAAGAGCTGATACTTGAGGTTCAACAGCATTTAGGAGAAGACCTGGTACGTACTATTGCTATGGACTCCACCGAAGGGTTGGTGAGAGGCATGGAAGTGCTGGATAAGGGCAAGCCGATTTCAATGCCTGTGGGCGAAGAAATTAAAGGCCGCCTGTTCAATGTAGTTGGCGAGGCAATTGATGGCATCGGCAAAGTTGATACAGGCCGTGAAAGGTCCATTCACCAAAGCCCGCCAAAATTTGAAGAACTGTCTACAGCCGAGGAGCCGCTCTGGACCGGTATCAAGGTAATTGACCTGCTGGAGCCTTACGCTAAAGGTGGCAAGATCGGGTTGTTTGGTGGTGCCGGGGTAGGCAAAACCGTTTTGATCCAGGAACTCATCAATAATATCGCGAAGGTTTATGAAGGCCTTTCTGTATTTGCCGGTGTAGGAGAGCGTACCAGGGAAGGAAATGATCTTCTGCGTGAAATGCTTGAAGCCGGTATCATCCGCTATGGCGATGAATTTATGCACTCCATGGAAGAAGGCGGATGGGACCTTTCCAAAGTAAAGACTGAAACGCTTAAAGAATCCAAAGCAACTTTTGTATTTGGCCAGATGAATGAACCTCCTGGTGCTCGTGCCCGCGTGGCACTGTCAGGCCTGGCAGTTGCCGAATATTTCCGCGATGGTGATACGGCTGAAGAAGGAGGCCGTGATATTCTCTTTTTTATCGATAACATTTTCCGGTTTACGCAGGCAGGTTCCGAAGTATCTGCACTTCTTGGACGGATGCCTTCAGCGGTGGGATACCAGCCCACACTCGCAACTGAGATGGGATTGATGCAGGAACGCATCACTTCTACCAAGCGAGGTTCCATTACTTCCGTACAGGCGGTTTACGTTCCTGCGGATGACCTCACCGACCCGGCTCCGGCAACCACGTTTGCTCACCTTGATGCTACCACGGTACTTAGCAGGAAGATCTCGGAACTCGGTATTTATCCTGCGGTAGACCCGCTTGATTCTACGAGCCGCATCCTCACACCCGAAACTGTGGGTGACGATCATTATAATACTGCACAGGCTGTAAAAGAAATACTACAACGCTACAAGGAATTGCAGGACATTATCGCAATTCTCGGTATGGATGAACTGTCCGATGAAGACAAACAGGTGGTTCACCGCGCACGCAGGGTACAGCGATTCCTGTCGCAGCCTTTTCACGTTGCGGAGGCCTTTACCGGACTGAAAGGCGTACTCGTACCGATCGAAGAAACCATCAGCAGCTTCAAGCGAATTCTTGCTGGCGAGGGAGATAAGTATCCGGAAGCCGCCTTTAACCTGGTTGGAAATCTTGATTCAGCAATTGAAAAAGGCGAAAAAATGCTGGCAGAGGCCAATGCATAGAAGACCCTCTGGTTTCATTAATCCATGATAAAAGCAAGATCAACAAAATGCATCTCAGTATATTAAGTCCTGAAGAAAAGATATTCTCCGGAGAAGTGCAGCGCGTCCGCCTGCCGGGAAGCGAAGGTTCGTTTGAAGTATTAAAGAACCATGCTCCTTTAATGAGCAGCCTTGAGGATGGGGAGGTACGCGTGATTACCGAATCAGGGGAGGAGCTTTTCTTTGATGTTAAAGGTGGATTCGTGGAAGTATTGGATAATAAAATATCCGTATTGGTTTAAGAAAAGCCATATTGAAAAAAATAGATCAAAGCCTTCAGAGATACTGCTTCTCTGAAGGCTTTGTTGATTATTGGGAGCTATGAGGACCAGGCTCAAATTGCGGAGATCAATGGTCACTTTCGTGAAACCCTCAACTTCAGCTTACCAATAGGTTTTCAGCAAATTTTTCGGATACGGTGGTTTTCGGGTTCTTTTCAATCTTTACGACTATAGAGCCGTCAAAGGGAATTTTTTCAAGTACCAGGATTTTGGTTCCAATGCTTACGGAGAGTTGTTCCAGGTACTGAAGAAAAATGGCCGAAGTATCTTTTACAGCGGTTACCCGGCATGTGTTTCCCTCTTCTATTTCTGACAACAATGTGTCGGCTGTGGCGGGTACTTCGCCCTTTGAATTGGGAATGGGGTCTCCGTGCGGGTCATATTTGGGATGTCCCAGGAACTTATCCAGCCGGTCGGCCAGTTCATGGTGCCGGATGTGCTCCAGTTGTTCGGCTATCTCATGCACCACATCCCAGGTGTAGCCCAGCTTTTCTGACAAAAAAACCTCCCACAAACGATGTTTGCGTACAACGTCCAGTGCTATGTTTTTTCCTTTTGTTGTAAGGTTTGCTCCATTCTTCTTGTCATAGCTTATCAGTTTCTTCTCTGAGAGCTTTTTGATCATATCCACCACGGATGCTGCATTTATGCTCATTTCATCGGCCAGCGCGGTAGGGGTGATCCTGGGTACTTCTTTTTTTGAAAGATGATAGATGGCCTTCAGGTAATTTTCTTCTGTGAGTGAGTGCATTTAATGATCTTTTATGCAAAAGTAGGTAAAGGTGTTTTTGATGTAAATTAGGCTACCCTAATATAACTTGTTTTGTAATTCAAATAAAGTATATATTTGCAACTGTCAAAATGTATTAGAATAATGAAATTAGTTTATATTGGTTGGTCAGCTATTGTGCTTTTTGCTTCCCTCGTTTTGATGTCGTGCCATAAGCTTGTACCCCCTGAACCCAATGAAGATGAAATATTGGATGGACCCATGGAGGGCTTAACGACTGCTGAACTGGCACAATTCCTTAAGGGAGACGTAGCATTTAATGAACAATTTACAGCGGAAAGCGGGCTGGGCCCCACGTTCGTTGCCACAAGCTGCGGCAGTTGCCATGTAGGTGATGGGAAAGGACATCCATTTACCACCCTCACTCGCTTTGGACAGACGGACAGCACCGGAAATAAATTTTTGCACCTGGGCGGCCCGCAGTTGCAAAACAGAGCAATACCCGGATACAACCCGGAAATCCTTCCTGAGAATGCCACTTTTACCAGACTTATCCCGCCTGCCGTCACCGGCCTTGGATTTCTGGCCTTTGTGCCAGATGCTGATATCCTGGCAATGGCTGATCCTGATGATGCGGATGGTGATGGAATTTCGGGTGTGCCGAACTGGATTGCTATCCCTTCTTATCTCAAGCCTCTTCCCGATGCTATTTCTAAAGGCCAAAAGTATATTGGACGGTTTGGTAAAAAGGCGGCTGCGTTTGATCTGCTGCACCAAACTATCAATGCCTATAGCCAGGACATAGGCATTACATCGCTTTTTAATCCTATTGATGTATACAGCGGACTGGAAACAGACCCGGAGGTTTCTACTCAGATTATAAATGATGTGGTGCTTTATCTACAGACTTTGAAGGTCCCGCTGCAGAGGGACCAGGAAAATGCCGCAGTTATTCATGGAAAAAATGTCTTCGTTGAAACAGGTTGTGCCTCCTGTCATAAACCAACCCTGAAAACAGGATTTGCCCCGGTGGAGGCACTTTCCTACAAAGAATTTCACCCCTACACGGATTTGCTTTTACACGACATGGGAAGCGAACTTGATGATGGTTACACAGAAGGCAGTGCCAAAACTTCAGAATGGAGAACGCCTCCGCTATGGGGTTTGGGACTTTCGCCTGATGCCCAGGGTGGAAGATTCTTTCTGATGCATGACGGCAGAGCAGGAACTATCGAAGAAGCCATTCTGCTCCATGGCGGGGAGGGGTCAGCGAGCCGGATGAATTATCAAAACCTTTCGCAGGCAGAAAAAGAGGCACTGCTCCAATTCCTGGAATCACTGTAGGCTATGGACAGAAAGACTTTTATTAGAACCTGCGGCTTTGCCTGTCTTGGCGGAACTGCACTAATAGGAGTGCTTCAAAGTTGTGTGGCCTCCAATTATATTGCGAACAGCACTTATAAAGACGACCGGATATTAATCAGGAAGAATGAATTTCTAAAAACTGAAAATGAAAAAATAATATCCAGGGAATTTGTTTTGGTAAATACCGAAAAATTCAGTTATCCACTTTATTTATATAAAATAAGCAATGATGAATACTCAGCTTTGCTTATGCAATGTACCCACAAGGGCTGCGAGCTGCGGCCGCAGGGAGAGGTTCTCATTTGTCCATGCCATGGGAGCGAGTTTAGCCGGCAGGGCGTAGTGCTGAATCCGCCTGCCGATCAAAATCTTTTATCCTTTAAAACAATTACGGACCATGAATTTATTTACATCATTCTTTAAAATAATTGCAGCGGCTGTTTTCCTGATGCTTTTGTCTATGAATGGCCATGCACAAACTGACACGGCCAAAAAGATTCAGCGCATTGGGCAGGATACAAAACAGCAAGCGATGAATATGGATGCGGTATACAACCGCCCTTTTCTTTCAGCCGCTAAATTGCCGGTGGCCATAGGAGGATACCTGGAAGTAAATACGGAGTATGCTTCCACAGACGGTATTACTGACGGGATGGCGTTTCAGGCCAGGCGCTTTACGCTGTTCTTTTCGTCAACCATTACAAAGCGCATAAAATTTCTTTCAGAGCTTGAATTTGAGGGTGGCACGCGGGAAATTAATATTGAGTTTGCTGCGATGGATATAGAGTTTCATCCTTTACTGAATTTGCGTGGCGGAATTATTATGAATCCGATCGGGGCATTTAATCAAAACCATGATGGCCCCCGGTGGGATTTTATAGATCGCCCCGTGTCGGCAACTTCCATCATTCCAACTACGCTTTCAAATGCCGGATCTGGGCTGCATGGAAAATATTATGTCCGCCAATGGACTTTAGGTTATGAGGCGTATTTAAGTAATGGATTTGATGGCCAGATCATCTCGAACGCAGAGGGAAGGACCTCGCTGGCAGCGGGTAAACATAATTCCTTCAGGTTTGAAGAAAGTCACAGCGGACTACCTATGTTTACCGGAAAAGTCGCTGTGCGCAAGCGTAAAATCGGTGAACTTGGTTTTTCCTGCATGTCGGGCGTATTTAACAAATGGATGGATGATGGACTTGTACTGGATAAAAAAAGAACCGCCAGCGTTTTGGCCGTAGATATCAATACAGCGATGTTTAATGACAGGCTGAGTATTGTTGGCGAAGCTGCTAAGGTTTTTGTTGATGTTCCGGCTGCTTATTCCCAGCAATACGGTACGCGGCAATTTGGGAGTTTTGTGGATATTGTCGCCACCGTGCTAGACAGACGCATGATGGGTTGGGAAGGAGCAAAATTAAATTTAGGCGCGCGCCTGGAATATGTTGATTATAATCTCGGAAAATTTGAGGAAACAGGTGAGAAGATAAGCGATGATTTTTGGGCGATCGTACCTTCTGTTGCTTTTCGTCCGGCAGGCCCAACGGTGATCAGGTTCAACTATCGCTTTGAGCAGCAAACGGATCTACTTGGAAATTTGCCGGCCCTCACGGGTGTAATTCAATTTGGCTTTTCGACATATTTCTAACTGAAGTAGCAAGGCGGTAAAAACTTCTATCCGAATGCGAAGCGAGGGATTCAATCCACGGTTTTCTGCATTTTTCTTCTCGCGTCCGGTGGCATACCCCAGGAATAGTCTGCTAATATCTTTTGGTTCAGTTCCGTCCATTTCGGGCTGTTTTTGTCCTGAAGTTCTGAGTTCCGGTTCACCAGCAGTCTCCTTATCTCCGCCACGTTGTGATAGGTTGGCCATCTCCTTTCAGCCATCGTAAATGCTTCAATTGCCGGTTCAATTTCTTTCTCCAGAATTTTTTCAAAACCGATTCGTTCCCATTCATTTGCTGTTTTTGGCTCAGCCACATTTCTTTCACTTGCCGAAGTGAGCGACTCGCTTTCGTCTGGCATAGATCTCTGAATTTCCTGGACATCTTTTTTTACCCCAGTTTGCGCCTTTTCAAGAGACTGGACGGCCAGATCAACATACTTCTCTACCTTCTCCGGCCGGGTTGAATTGTTCCGAATTGAGTCAAGATAATCCTTTTGCTGAATCAGCTCGCCCTGAACATTATTCTCAAGGTTTTGGATCCGGTCGCCCACTTCAAATACTCCAAATTTGAAGGTGCGGCTTTTCAGCATCTCCGTAACGTCCTCCTTAAACCAAAGAAAGGCTGCAATGGCTAGTATAGGCCATAATAGTAATCTGGTAAACTCTAAGACGATTTCGATGCGGCTTTTTTCGCTCATCTCGTGATGTTTATAATGATGTGCAATTACTGCATATGAAAAGGAGCGGAATATAAGGTACTATATAATATTTAGGCACCTGAGCTAAATATATAATCCTGAACAATGCCTTTGAATATTTTGTATGGATAAAAAACCTGCTTTTTTTAATGTTAAACACTTAATATTATGAAAAATATTTTCCTTTTTCTGACCATATTGGCTATAAGCGCTTTCGTTTACAAATCACATGCGCAGGATCCTGAAATTATTCTTGATCCTTTCGCGACAGGATTGAACATGATTACGGAGGTTACCCATGCGGGGGATTCACGACTATTTGTAACGGAACAGCCTGGCCTGATCAGGATCGTTACAGCCGATGGAGACCTGGTTGCCACACCATTTCTGGATATAAGCGCACGAGTGGAGGACGAAGAAAATGAACAGGGACTCCTGGGACTTGCCTTTCATCCTGATTTTAAAACCAACGGCTACTTTTATGTAAACTACACCTCAGAGCCAGACGGAGCAACCCATATTTCCCGCTTTTCTGTAGCAGCTTCTGATTCAAATGTGGCGGATCCCGGCAGTGAGCTGATTCTGCTCACACAGTCTCAGCCATTTGAAAATCACAATGCCGGAGCCCTGCATTTTGGCCCTGACGGCTACCTGTATTTTGGGCTGGGTGACGGAGGCTCGGCAGGAGACCCGGAGGAAAACGCGCAGGATGGATCTACACTGTTGGGAAAAATGATGCGAATAGATGTGGACGGTACCAGCCCTTACGAAATTCCGGCTACCAATCCTTTTGTGGGCAATCCGGCTGTTTTGGATGAAATTTGGGCCATGAGTTTGCGCAACCCTTTCCGTTTTAGTTTTGACCGGCAAACGGGAGATATGTGGCTTCCTGATGTGGGCCAGGATGACTGGGAGGAGATCAATTTTGAAGCGGCTGGCGGCCCTGGTGGAATGAACTGGGGCTGGGATTGCTATGAAGGAGATCACTCCTTTGAGCCCCAGGACTGCGGCAGCATGGGCGACTATGACTTCCCCGTATTTGAATATCCTAACAACGCAACTTATGGGTGTGCCATTTTGGGAGGATAAATATATCGCGGCTCTGACTTCCCTGACCTGACAGGCCACTACTTGTTTACCGATCTGTGTTCCGGAAGATTGTGGACACTATATCCGGATGGTGCCGGTGGTTGGGATACCACTGACCAGGGATCGAAAACTACCAATAGCTTCACTACGTTTGGCGAAGGTGTGGATGGTGAACTTTACATCGCAGAAAGAGGAGGTGATATATTCAAAATCACAACGGAAGAGGGAACAGGGATTACAAAGAACCTCACTGATGGAGGAGTTCGGGTATGGTCGGGTCCCAATCCTTTTTCTGATCAACTCGATATCAGGTATCAGCTAAAGAAACCTATGCACGTGAAGATTGAGGTTTTGGATATGACTGGTCGCACGGTCCGCACACTTGCCGATAATCATTTTACCAATGGAGAACACAATATCACCTGGAAAGCAAAATCTGATGATGGCTCTGATTTAGAGCAGGGTGTATATCTTCTGGTATTCAGGACGGAAGGAAACATAACCACTCATAAACTTTCTCTTATAAAATAACCAAAAAGGGCGAGGCAGGATAAAATAAGGATCAAAAAGGATTTGGCGTCAAAAAAATGGGAACAACAAAAGGAACATTAAGAACTTGTAAGAATGGACATAAATATTACAAGAGTACCGATTGTCCCACCTGTCCAACTTGTGAAAAAGAGAAAAAGCCTTCTGAAGGCTTTCTTGCCCGGCTTTCTTCACCCGCCAGAAGCGCGCTCTTGCATTATAAGGGAATAGATACGCTGGAAAAGCTATCTGCTCATACAGAGAAAGAAATATTAAAACTTCACGGAATGGGAAAAGCAAGTATGCCGGTATTAAGGAAGGCTTTAGAAGAGAAAGGGCTTGCGTTTAAGGATGAAAATAAAAAATAAGGCATTTAAAAAAGGAAACTCTTTTATCCTTTAACTTTCCATTGTTAAAATGAAATCGGCAGGACCCGGAATACCCGGATCCTGCCCATCAAAGCAGAATTAACCTTTGGAAAGAATTATTGCTATTTCTCTTCTTTCTGGCAATTCAGCATCCAGTTGATCCCGAACTTGTCTTTTAGCATTCCGAAGCGGGCGCCCCAAAATGTATTTTCGAGCGGCATGATTTGCGTCCCACCTTTTAAGAGCGCATCAAAAATGCGGGTTTGCTCTGTTTCATCGTCAAGGTTTATACTTAGCGAAACATTGTTACCAAACGTAACGCTATCCTGGCCGGGCATCGCATCGCAAGCCATGAAATAGATCCCATCCGCCTCCAATTCAGAATGAAGGATCTTGTCTTTATGTCCGGAAGGGATTTTCATGCCGGGATCCGGAGGCGCATCGCCATAAGTTTGCTTCGACTTTATGTTGCCTTTGAAGCAATCCTTGTAAAAGTTAAGCGCTTCCTCGCAATTGCCTGGAAAATTGAGATAAACATTCAGGTTTTTCATCTTATTGTTTGTTTGATTTAATAAGCAATATTATAGAATATTTATTAGTTTTCGCCAACAAGAATCCTCAGATTCTGGAATATTTTTTAAAGAATAGAAAACGCATTTATTTTAATTATAAATAGAATAGCTTACATCAGCTTACATAATACTATTACTAGTTTATAGTATCCTATGGTTTATTGTTTTTTTAAAAAACTAATATTTCTTTTCATGCCGGAGAATTTGGTCCTTTTAATGGGCGAACCTTCAAATGCTTTATCGAAAATATGTTCGGTCATTTCTTCCCATTCTTTAATATTCCAGGCGGCAATTTCAGGTTTCATTTTAAAGTCCGGTTCCTGATGCGGCTTTGAGAAACGGTTCCAGGGACAGACGTCCTGACAGATGTCGCAGCCAAAAGCCCAATCCTCCATTTTATCTTTAAAGTGATCGGGGATACGATCTTTCAGTTCAATGGTGAGATACGAAATGCAGCGGTTGGCATCCACCGAATAAGGCGTGATGGCATCAGTGGGGCAGGCATCAATGCAGCGTGTGCAGGTGCCGCAGTAGTCGCGCACAGGCGGGTCAGGTTGCAACTCCAGATCGGTGATGAGATTCGCGATAAAGAAAAAACTTCCCTGCTGTTTGTTAATGAGATTGGTATGTTTCCCCAGCCATCCGGTGCCAGCCCGCTGTGCCCAGGCTTTGTCCATTACCGGGGCAGAATCCACGAATCCACGGCCATGCACATCACCAATCTGCTGCCTCAATTGCAGCAGGAATTGCTTCAGTTTTTTGCGGATCACCTTGTGGTAGTCACGGCCATAGGCATATTTGCTGATCTTAACTTCTGCATCAGCGGGTTGCGTGGTTACAGGAAAGTAGTTGTACAAAAGGGAGATCACTGAGCGTGCGCCCGGCACCAGTTTTCGCGGATCAATACGCATATCGAAATGACGCTCCATATAGGCCATCTCCCCGTGCTGTCCCTGCTTCAGCCATTGTTCGAGCTTCCGCGCTTCATCATCCAGCGGGGCAGCCCTGGCAATGCCGCAGTAGCTAAAGCCAAGATTTACGGCAATGCGTTTAACAATTTCGGTATTGGAAGCAGACATTTGAATTTTCAGGAAATTTTAATAGTTCAAAAATAACATCCTGAATGTGGCATGGTGCCGGAGCAAGAATTTTACAAATGAGCCTGCTAAGAGACCAAACTCAATTTCTTGCCTCAGGAGTTTCCGGCCTTGAACCGGGAAGCATTAGCTGGTATTTTTGAAATTCCTTAGTTCCGGAAGGAGATGCCGGTAAAACAAAAAAGGGATGCGTTACACATCCCTTTTTCCATTAGTAGCGAGGGGGAGAATCGAACTCCCGACCTCAGGGTTATGAATCCTGCGCTCTAACCGCCTGAGCTACCTCGCCATTTTTTTTCGGTGTGCAAATTTATGGAATCACTGCTGAATCATTGTCAATAGCCGCATCTAAAAGTCCCGCTTCATTATCTCCTTATATCTACCAATCTTTGCTGCAATGATGGAAGACGAAGAAAATAGCCGCCCGCTCAATACGATTTCGGAAGTGGAAAAAGAAGCTGAACAGGAACTCAGGCCCCGGTCATTCCATGATTTTCAGGGGCAAAAGCAACTGGTAGAGAACCTCCTGATATTTGTACAGGCTGCCAACCAGCGGGGCGAAGCGCTGGACCATGTGTTGCTGCACGGCCCACCAGGATTAGGCAAAACCACGCTTGCCTTTATCATTGCCAATGAACTTGAGGCAGGCATCAAAGTTACTAGCGGGCCGGTTCTCGACAAGCCTGGCAACTTGGCCGGCCTGCTCACAAACCTCGAAGAAAGGGACATCCTCTTTATTGATGAAATCCACCGCCTCAGCCCCGTTGTTGAGGAATACCTCTACTCTGCGATGGAGGATTATAAAATTGACATTATGCTGGAAAGTGGCCCCAGCGCCCGCTCCGTGCAGTTAAAGCTCAATCCTTTCACACTTGTGGGGGCAACCACCAGGAGTGGATTGCTCACCGAACCTTTGCGCGCCCGCTTCGGGATAACGTCCCGGCTTGACTATTACAACCACGAATTGCTGGAACATATCATTAAGCGCTCGGCAGCCATCCTGAACGTGATCCTCAACAAGGACGCGGCTAAAGAAATTGCCCGGAGAAGCCGCGGAACACCCCGGATTGCCAATGCGTTGCTCAGGCGTGTACGGGATTTTGCCCAGATCAAAGGAGATGGAACCATCACAATGGAGATTGCCAAATACGCACTGGAAGCACTGAATGTGGATGATCATGGTCTGGATCAAATGGACAACAAGATCCTGGAGGCAATTGTGGAGAAATTCAAAGGTGGCCCGGTTGGCCTCAGCACCATTGCCACTGCCGTGGGCGAAGAACCCGGCACCATTGAGGAAGTGTATGAACCTTATCTCATTATGGAGGGCTTTATAAAACGCACGCCTCGAGGACGGCAGGCTACGGAGCGCGCCTACACGCACATGGGCAAGGTTTACAGAAATACGGAAGGTGGGCTGTTTTAAAGGAAGGTTGATGAACGCCTGGCTTTTATATGAATTGGTGCGGAGGGATTCCGGGTTTTCAAAGAATAGAGCAGAGCAGTTTATAATCGTTTTGCTAAAAATTTAAATTAATTATTAAAATGCTGTTGATACAGATTTAATATTTAATAACAAATTAATGCAGACGGCAAACTTTCAAATAGTTCAGCCACTTCCCGACCCACTTTTTTCTGCTAAATTTGCACCCGAAAAAAGGCCCCTTCTATTGGATATCAAAATCATTAACCGTTCGCAGCATGAATTGCCGGCCTACCAAAGCGCCCTTGCTGCCGGCATGGACCTGCGGGCTGACCTGAAGCAAAGCATAGCACTTGAGCCGATGGAGCGCCAGGTGATCCCCACCGGCCTTTACATTGAACTTCCACCAGGATTTGAAGCGCAGATAAGGCCCCGAAGCGGACTGGCAGCACGAAGTGGCGTAACGGTGCTCAACAGCCCTGGAACCATTGATGCCGACTACCGTGGCGAGATCCGGGTGCTCCTTGTAAACTTATCCCGCGAGCGCGTGGAGATTGAGAGCGGACAGCGCATTGCCCAAATGATCGTGGCCAAACACGAAAGGGTGGAATGGCAGCCCGTGGATGATATTTCCGCTACTATACGGGGGGATGGCGGCTATGGCCATACCGGAGAAAAATAACATAAGCAGGAGCTTGAATAAAACTGAATTTTTAATTTAACCTCAACCTTACCTGATTTCAAAAAATCGAATTGGGAAAATCATTAATAAATAGATGAAAATCATTGTGCCGATGGCGGGCATGGGAAAAAGAATGCGCCCGCATACCCTCACCACACCCAAACCTTTAATACCTATAGCCGGAAAACCCATTGTGCAACGACTGGTAGAAGATATTGCCGGAATGGTGGACGAAAAAATTGAGGAAGTTGCCTACGTGATTGGTGACTTTGGACAAAAGGTAGAGCAAGACCTGGCGGACATTGCTGCCGGAATTGGAGCCCGAAGCAGCATTTATTACCAGGATGAACCGCTCGGAACAGGACATGCCATTCTTTGCGCAGGCCCATCGCTTTCAGGAAACCTGGTGGTGGCCTTTGCCGATACTTTATTTAATGCGGACATCAAGCTGGACCCTGAACAGGATGGAAGCATCTGGACCAAGGAAGTGGAGAACCCTTCATCTTTCGGGGTGGTGCAAACGGATGCGAATGGGTTGATCCACAGATTTGTTGAGAAACCCAAGGAGCACATCTCAAACCTTGCGATTATTGGTATTTATTACTTCAAGGATGGGGAGATGCTGCGGAGCGAACTTCAGTATCTTATTGATAATGATATTAAGGATAAAGGAGAATTCCAGCTTACCAATGCGCTGGAAAATATGAAGAACAAGGGACTGAAACTGAAGGCGCTGACAGTGAAAAAGTGGCTGGATTGCGGCAATAAGGACGCGACTGTGGATACAAACCGCGAGGTGCTGGAAATGATCCGTGATGAAGAACTTATTTCTGAAAATGCGGAGATCAGCAATTCCATTATCCTGAAACCCTGTTATATCGCTTCCGGGGCAAAAATTTCTAACTCCGTTGTAGGGCCGTCAGTTTCTGTAGGGCCTCATACGCTCATTGAATCTTCTGTCGTTAAGAACAGCATCATTATGAATGACAGCCAGATCATTAATTCAAACCTGGCCAACTCTATGATTGGCAGCCATGTTGAATATGAAGAGGGTTCACACGATGTGAGCATCGGTGATTTCTCGAAATTAAAATTATAATCTTTTGATAAAATTAAAATTCCCACTGGTAGTCCTGTCCTGTTTAGTGCTGCTATCTACCTCCTGCAAAAGAGAGCGGCTGGCACAGGGTACGCCTTCCACGGTTCCGGCAAAGAAGGACACGGACTTTCTGAAGCAGCTTGAGTTTGACAACTATTATTATGAAGGCACCAAACAGAGCATGGTGGGAAATGCTGATAAAGCTGCCGAGAATTTTGAGAAGGCACTGAATATTGATGAAACTCATGCACCTGCCAATTATGAACTGGCGCGAGCCTATTTTTCAATGTCGCGGATGGATGAGGCCCTCGGCCATGTTGATCAGGCGATAAAATACGAGCCGGATAATAAATGGTATTATATCATCAAAGCCCAAATACTCGAACAGCAAAAGAATTTTTTGGGGGCTGCGGGTGTGTATGGCAAACTCACTGGCCTTGAACCGGAAAATGCTGAATATTATAACAGCATGGCAAATATGTATCTATTTGCCAACCAGCCTCAAAAGGCGCTTGAGGTCTATGAACGCATGGAGAAACAACTGGGCGTGAATGAGATAGTCGTTTTGCAAAAGCACAAAATATACTTGCGGCAAAACGAAGTGGAGAAGGCGGCAAAAGAAATCCGGAAACTGATAGACCAGTCACCACAGGATCTCAGGTATTACAAGATCCTTGCTGACGTTTACCAGGTGAACGGCTATCATGAAAAGGCTTTTGAAGTGCTGGAGCAAATGGCCGAAATAGATTCAACCAACGGAAAGGTGCAAATGGCACTGGCAGAATACTACCGCAGCCAAAGAAACTATGAAAGAGCAGCGTATTATCTGAAGCAGGCTTTTAATAATCCGGAGGTGGATATAGACCAGAAGGTGGAGATTATTTACGGAAACTACCTAATGCAGGGGTTTACGAATGAAAATAAAGAGGAAGCGTTTACCCTGGCGGAAATGCTGATAGAGGCCCACCCCGGAGAAGCTAAAGCACATGCCCTGTATGGTGATTTGTTATACCGCGACAATCAGAAGAAGGAGGCCCGGAAACAGTACCGCCAAAGCGTGGAGTTGCAGCAAAATGTATTTGCCGTTTGGCAGCAATTGCTCTTCATCGAATCGGAGCTGAGTGACTGGGAGGCGATGAAATCAGAAAGTCGTACAGCGCAGGAATATTTCCCTAATCAGCCAATTCTGTACTTTTTTGAAGGAGTGGCCAATTTGCAACTGGAAGATTATAAGGAAGCTGTTTCGGTATTGGAAACGGGTCTCTCAATCACCGTAGGAAACCCCAACCTGCAGGGACAGTTTCATGCAAACCTTGCGGAAGCCTATTATCGCCAGGAAAATTATAAAGCATCAGATGAGCAGTTTGAAAAGGCGCTCGATCTCAATCCTGATAATGCGGTGGCGCTGAATAATTATGCTTATTACCTGTCCCTTCGGGGAGAAAGGCTGGAAGAGGCGCAGGAAATGAGCAAACGTTCACTTTCTCTGGAACCCGGAAATGCATCTTATCTGGATACTTACGGCTGGATATTATATAAACTCGGCAACTATGCTGAGGCCAAAACCTACATTGAGCAAGCCCTTCAAAAAAGTCCCGAAAGCGCTGAAGTGCTGGAACATTATGGAGACGTTCTTTTTCAACTGGGTGAAACCGGCAAGGCCGTAGAGCAATGGCAGAAGGCGCTGGCCAGCGGCTCAGATTCTGTAAACCTGGAAAAGAAGATAAAGGAGAAGCGCCTCTATGAATAGTCTTCGCCTTCCTGCCATCCTGCTTTTTTTTCTGGTTTCCTGCTTAATGATGAGTTCCTGCCGGTCAAAAAAAGAAGTTGCGGGAGTTCCCCGAAATTATCTCAATACAAAATTTTTAATGGGAGAACTGGATGAGAACAGGGCAGGATTTGAATGGCTTTCCGGGCGGTGCAAAATCAGTTTTAAGGATGAAGACCAGAATATAAGTGCCACTGTAAACCTGCGAATGCAGCAGGACAGCATGCTTTGGATGTCGGTTACTCCACTATTCGGGATTGAAATTGCCCGGATCGTTATCTCCCCTGACAGTGCGCTGGTATTGGATCGCATTAATAAGGAATACCAGGTGTTGAACTTTGATGAAATCAGAAAATTTACGGGCGTTCCGGAATTGACGTTCGCCCTTCTGCAGGATTTAATTTTGGGAAATTCCATTGTCCCCGTGTCGCGCAAATTTGACGCACAGGCGGAGAATGGTCTGATACTGCTTACGAACCACAGTCAGCGTGGAAGTGAAATGTTGTGGCTGCTCCCTTCAATTTTTCGTCCCTCAAGAATTCACTATGAAGATCAGCCGAATAATCAAAAGTTTGATCTTCATTATTCCAATTTTAAGGAAATAGGGGGTAAGCATTTTCCACAAGGAATTAGATTAGTTTTGGATGAACCGCAGGATTTATCATTGGATATTAATTTTACGCGGTATATAATCAATGAGTCCCAGGATATGCCCTATAGCATACCAGCCAGTTATGATCGCAAAAAGTAGCCTGCTCTTCTTGTTTCTGCTGTTTGTACTTCCCCAGGTGCTGCCGGGCCAGAACCGCAGTCAGCTAGAGGAAAAGCGCAAAAAGGCAGAGGAGCAAATTGAGTTTACCAAGAAGCTTATCAACGAAACTACTCAGCAGCAGCGGCAAACGGTGAAATACCTGGGCGTGCTGAATGAGCAAATTCGGAGTCGTGAGGAACTGATCCAGGCCATCAGCAGCGAAATTGGAATTCTGAATGAAAATATCCGCGAAACCCAGGGAGTAGTAGACGCAATGGAGCGCGATCTTCTGCAACTCAAGGAGGAGTACGCCAAGCTGGTTTATTACGCATATAAAAATCACAGTGCCTACAATGAGCTTGTCTTTATCTTCTCGGCTGAATCATTTAATGCAGCCTACCAGCGATTGAAATTTCTTCAGTATTTTACAGAATACCGGAAGAAGCAAATTGAATTGATCAAGGAAACGCAGGAAGCGCTCAGTTTCAGGATGGATGACCTGCAGGCTCAGATTGCAGATAAAAGAAGTTTGCTTGCAAAACAGACTGACGAGAAGCAGGAACTGGAGCAAGATAAGAGCAGCAAAGGAAGTCTGGTGAGCCAGTTGAAGAGTAAAAACCAGGAATTGCAGCGACAGTTGCGCGAAGAACAGGCAGCCAAAGCCAGTCTTGATAAAGCGATAAAGGATATCATAGAAGCTGAAATAAAAGCTTCACGTGCCAAAAGCGGTACTGCGGGTACCTCTTATGCCCTTACGCCTGAGGCAGCTAAACTTTCGGCAGATTTTACCACCAATAAGGCGAAGCTTCCATGGCCAGTGGAAAAGGGCTTTATTTCACAAACATTTGGCGAGCACAGCCATCCTGATTTGCCGGGCGTCAAAACCTATAATAATGGTGTGGATTTTCAAACCAGTAAAGGAGCGCTGGCCAGGGCAGTATTTAATGGCGAAGTGGTAAGAGTCATTCGTTTGCCGGGGCAAGGTACAGCCGTGATGATGAAGCATGGCGACTACTTCACGGTATATGGTAATCTCGCGCAGGTGGTGGTAAAGCCCGGTGATCAGGTAAAGACTAAACAGACCTTGGGTGTGGTCAATTACAATCCAAAAACAGGTGCTTCGGAACTGCATTTTGAAATTTGGAAGAACTTTGAAAAAATGAATCCGCAGACGTGGCTCTACCGCTAGTCTGGCTAAGGCTCCCGAACCCATATCAGGAAAGTCAATTCTTCTATCTTTGCTCAAATTTTACAATCCTATGAAGTTGAATTCTTTTTTCAAGCTGTTCCGGAGCGTTTCCGGCTTTGTTGTTATATTATTTACATTTCTTTTTTCCGCTTGTGGCAATGCATCCTTTAATCAGGAATGGGTACAGGAAATAAACAATGAAAGGCGGGATCTGGCAGCCGAATATTTGGACCTTCTCAACCAGGCAAGGGAGCATCAGCATCATTTAGGGCAGGAGGTGATGCATAATCCCGGTGCGGCAAACCCAGCCGGGGGCTGGCATTTCACAATGATGTCAGAAACACAGCGCGAACTGACTGAAATGTATTCTACGATAAGCGATCAGTTTTTCAAAATACTTACTGAGTCAGAGGGAGAAGAAGAGGTGCGTGAAAAATGGAGTCAATTTTTGGCTGACCAGCGAATGCTGCTTGAGGACTATCGTAAACGTTTAGATGAAGCCCTTCGTGTGTCCCGGCCAGAAATGCATTCACCTCCGGATCCTGCCGATACTCCTGCGGGTGAAGAACAACCCAATGCTGCCAACTCTCCCAATAACTAAAAGCGTTTTCATCCCGTGATGCACTTCTTATCGTTTATAATCTGGGACGTAGCCCCGGAGATTTTCACAATTGGACCGGTAACCCCACGTTGGTATGGGCTTTCCTGGGCCTTGTCGTTTTTCTTAGGCTACGTATTAATGGCCCGTTTCTACAAATGGGAAGACGTTAAGATCGAACAGTTGGATAAGCTCTCTATGAACATTATCATTGGAGCGGTGGCAGGAGCAAGATTGGGCCATGTGCTCTTTTATCAGCCCGATTATTATCTGGACAATCCCATCGAGATCTTATATGTATGGGAAGGCGGCCTTGCCAGTCATGGTGCTGCAATAGGTATCTTGCTGGCAGTATATTATTCAGTAAAAAAATTCCATTCCCATTCTTTCCTCTGGATACTTGACAGGCTTGTGATCACAGTGGCATTAGCCGGTTTTTTTATTCGTGCAGGCAATCTTATGAATTCAGAAGTCTATGGCAAACCAACTGACGTTTCCTATGGATTTGTATACGCCAAGCCAAGTGAAAGCAGATTGGAGGCAGCTTATCCGGAATACATAGAAGATGTGGAAGTAAATGCCCATCCGGGGTCTGATACCGCAACAGAGGCATTATCATTAGCTGGCCTGGAATACAGGATTATCTTTACAACAGAAAGCCGGATGGAGGCTGACCAGGCCGGTTTATTTGTCAATACTCAATTGCGCAGCCTTTTTAACAGCTACGAAGAGATTTGGGAAAATGTGCAGTTGCCGGAGTCGCTGAATCCACAGATTGCTCAAAGTCCGGATGGAACCCTTCATGCAAGTTTTATAGCGAACGGCATTCCACGTCATCCTTCTCAGCTTTACGAGGGCCTGAGTTATTTGCTCATTTTCTTGCTTCTTGGAGGGTTGTATTTAAAGATGATGTCACGAACCCCGGTAGGTTCTTTATTTGGATTATTCCTGTCACTTCTCTTTAGTGTGCGTTTTGTGGTGGAATTCTTTAAAGCACCGCAAGTGGGTTTTGAGGAGCAAATGGCCCTGAATATGGGTCAGTTACTGAGCATCCCTTTTATTATAATCGGGATATTCATTTTAATAAGAAGCCTGCGTGCCCGGAAGGTGGAGAACAACGTTAATCCGCAACAGCGGCAGAAGTAAGGTTTTATATTCCGGATGCCTTATGAAAACGGTGTTTCAAACGGCCCCTTACGTCTATAAAAATTCAGAAACATTTTTTGTGAATGGTATACCAATCCTATACCTTTGCACTCCCTTATTCGAGGGGTAATGTAGAAACATTAAGATATGCCTACGATTCAACAGTTAATCCGGAAAGGAAGAAAGCAAATTAAAAAGAAGAGTAAATCTCCTGCGCTTGATTCCTGCCCACAAAAACGGGGCGTTTGCACCCGGGTTTATACAACAACACCGAAGAAGCCGAATTCGGCAATGAGGAAAGTGGCAAGAGTACGCCTTACTAATTCAAAGGAAGTGAACGTATATATTCCTGGTGAAGGCCATAATCTTCAGGAGCACTCTATTGTGCTGATCAGGGGAGGCAGGGTAAAAGACTTGCCTGGAGTTCGCTACCACATTATACGTGGCGCGCTGGATACGGCAGGCGTTGACAACCGTAAACAAGGAAGAAGTAAATACGGCACCAAACGGCCGAAGAAATAATTTTCTGATCACAGACAATGAGAAAAGCTAAACCTAAAAAACTTCGTCTTACCCCGGATCCACGCTATAAGGATGAGGTGCTTGCAAAGTTTGTAAACAACCTGATGCTGGACGGCAAAAAGAGCACTGCATATAAAGTGGTATATGATGCGCTGGACATTGTGGAAGGTAAAACCAAGGAAAACGGGCTGGAGATTTGGAAAAAAGCCCTCACCAATATTACACCGTCAGTTGAAGTGAAAAGCCGGAGAGTAGGAGGAGCCACCTTCCAGATCCCTATGGAAGTGAGAGCAGGCCGGAAAACAGCACTTGGCATGAGGTGGTTGATTTTCTACACCAGGAAAAGAAGTGGAAAGTCCCTGGCTGATAAACTGGCGGCTGAGATTATGGCGGCTGCAAATGGAGAAGGGGCCGCTGTGAAGAAAAAAGAAGATACTCACAGAATGGCGGACGCAAACCGTGCATTCTCCCATTTTAGATTTTAAAAGAAATAATGGCACTCGAAAATAAGGATCTTAGGTTATTAAGGAATATTGGCATCATGGCACACATAGATGCCGGTAAAACCACCACGACTGAGCGTATTTTGTACTACACCGGGATTAATTATAAAATAGGTGAAGTGCATGAAGGAACCGCTACCATGGACTGGATGGTGCAGGAGCAGGAGCGTGGAATCACCATTACCTCGGCTTCCACCAAAACTTATTGGATGTTTAATAATGAGAACCACATTATTAATATCATTGATACTCCAGGCCACGTGGATTTTACCGTTGAAGTAGAAAGATCATTGCGCGTTCTTGACGGAGCAATCGCTTTGTTTTGTGCTGTAGGTGGTGTAGAGCCTCAGAGCGAGACCGTTTGGCGCCAGGCCACTAAATACAAAGTTCCCCGACTGGGATTCGTAAATAAAATGGATCGGGCCGGGGCTGATTTTTTCAGCGTTGTAAATCAGGTACGAACCAAACTTGGAGCTAAGCCGGTTCCATTGACAATTCCTATCGGTGCTGAAGCAGAGTTTAAAGGTGTTGTGGATCTCCTCACAATGAAAGCCATTATCTGGGATGAAGAAGGCTTCGGGATGAAGTATGAAAGCATTGACATTCCTGAAGATATGGTAGAGTTGTCTAATGAATGGCGCGAAAAACTGATTGAATCAGTAGCCGAATATGATGACAAACTGCTGGAGAAATTTTTTGAGGATCCGGATTCGATCTCTGAAGATGAATTAGTTCATGCGATTCGTAAAGCGACCATTGACTTGGCCATTACGCCAATGATGTGTGGCTCTGCCTTTAAAAATAAAGGGGTTCAAGCCCTGCTGAATGCAGTGGTCAGGTATCTTCCTTCTCCTTTGGATATGCCTCCTATTGTTGGAGTAAATCCTGATACTGAAGCTGAAGAAATCAGAAAGCCTGATATCAATGAGCCTTTTTCAGCGCTTGCATTTAAGATCATGACAGACCCTTATGTAGGGCGCCTGGCGTTTTTCAGGGTGTATTCCGGAAATCTGGATGCAGGTTCTTATGTCCAAAATATGCGTACCAATAAAAAGGAGCGCATTTCGCGGATTTTTCAGATGCACGCTAACAAGCAAAATCCAATTGACAATATCGCGGCAGGCGAAATCGGTGCAGCAGTAGGATTTAAAGACATAAAAACGGGAGATACGCTCTGTTATGAAAAGAAGCCTATTATCCTGGAAAATATCGAATTCCCGGAACCTGTAATTGGAATCGCCATTGAGCCCAAAACTCAGGCTGATGTTGATAAACTGGGTGTAGCACTCGCGAAGTTGTCTGAAGAGGATCCTACATTCAGGGTGCATACTGATGATGAAACCGGTCAAACCGTGATTCGCGGAATGGGCGAGCTTCACCTGGAGATTATTGTGGACCGACTTAAACGTGAGTTTAAAGTGGATTGCAATCAGGGAGCCCCACAAGTTGCATATAAAGAAGCAATTACCAAATCAATTACGCATCGTGAGGTTTACAAAAAGCAAACAGGTGGCCGGGGTAAGTTCGCGGATATTTCCGTTGAAGTAGGCCCGGCAGATGCAGGCGAGTTGGGATTGCAGTTTGTGAATGAGATCGTTGGAGGTTCAATTCCCAGGGAATTTATTCCGTCTATTCAGAAAGGCTTCAATCAAGCCATGGAAAACGGTGTTCTTGCAGGATATGAAGTGGATTCAATGAAAGTACGCCTGTTTGACGGTTCTTTTCACGCAGTTGACTCAGATGCTATTTCATTTGAAATGTGCGCTAAGATGGCATACCGGGAATCCTGCCGTAAGGCCGGCCCCATTTTGCTTGAGCCTATAATGAGTGTAGAAGTAGTTACACCTGAAGAATATATGGGTGATGTAATGGGCGACCTTAACAGGAGACGCGGCCAGCTAGAAGGTATTGACTCTCGCGGAGACGCCCAGGTAATAAAAGCCAAGGTTCCACTTTCCGAACTCTTTGGATATGTAACGGCATTAAGAACCATCACTTCCGGACGAGGAGTTTCTACTGTGGTATTCTCCCATTATGATCCTGTTCCACAAGGTATATCCGATGAGGTATTAACCAAATTAAAAGGTCAGGCCGAAAAAGTTTAATAACTGGAAATGAGTCAGAAAATCAGAATTAAATTAAAGTCTTACGACTACAACCTGGTGGATAAATCAGCGGAGAAGATCGTAAAAACAGTAAAGACAACGGGTGCCGTGGTAAGTGGCCCCATTCCTTTGCCATCAGAAAAGAAAATCTATACAGTGCTTCGGTCTCCTCACGTAAACAAGGAGTCAAGAGAGCAATTTCAACTTTGCTCTCATAAGCGCCTGATTGATATTTTCAGTAGTAGTTCAAAAACCGTGGACGCACTTATGAAACTGGAACTTCCCAGTGGTGTGGACGTAGAAATAAAGGTGTGATAAAGCCATGCTTGGAATTTTAGGTAGAAAAATAGGAATGACCAGCCTCTTTGATGAGGAGGGCCGCCACATCCCGGTAACTGTAATTGAAGCCGGTCCATGTGTTATTACGCAAGTAAAGACTTCGGACAGGGATGGATACTCGGCTGTTCAGATAGGCTATGGCGAAAAAAAGGAAAAGCACACAACTAGTGCGTTGAGAGGCCATTTCAAAGCTTCCGGAACTACTCCCAAAAGGAAATTGATGGAAATACGGGATTTTGAAAAAGAATTGAATCCTGGGGATGAATTGAAAGTAGACATCTTCGAGGAGGGAGAATTCGTTGACGTGGTGGGAGTTTCCAAAGGAAAAGGATTCCAGGGCGTGGTAAAACGCCATGGTTTTGCAGGAGTAGGAGGTGCTACGCACGGTCAGCATAACCGGCAGAGGGCACCGGGATCTTTGGGCGCTTCATCATTTCCTTCACGTGTTTTTAAAGGAATGCGCATGGCTGGCCAAACAGGAAATTCCAGGGTAATGATGCAAAATCTGAGGGTAGTGAGAATACTTCCTGAAAAGAATCTCATCATGCTTAAAGGAGCAGTTCCAGGAGCAATAGGAGCAATCATTAGAATTGAAAGATAATACCGGGAAGCGGATAAGATGGAACTTGAAATAATCAACTCAAATGGGGAGAAGACGGGCAAAAAGCTTAATCTTCCTGAAGATGTATTCGGTCTTGAGCCGAATGATCACGCGATCTACCTGGATGTAAAGCGAATTCTGGCGAACAAACGTCAGGGAACGCACAGTACTAAGGAAAGATCCTTTGTAAAAGGTTCAACGAAAAAACTGCGCAAGCAAAAAGGCACTGGTGCGGCCCGGGTTGGAGATATCAAGAATCCGATTTTCCGGGGAGGAGGCAGGGCTTTTGGTCCCCGTCCTCGGGATTATGAAATTAAGCTGAATAAAAAGGTGAAACAGTTGGCCAGAAAATCTGCTTTATCATACAAGGCAAAAAACAACCAACTTTTGGTGCTGGAGGATTTCCAATTTGATGCACCGAAAACAAAGTCCTTCTCGGAATTATTGACGCGCCTTCAGATTTCTGATAAAAAGACGTTGATGGTGCTGAAAGCAGAGGACCGGAATATCATGTTGTCAGCGCGCAATCTGCCGAATACACTCATTTCTACGGCTGATAAAGTGAATACTTACGCATTGATGAACTGCAATACCCTGGTGCTGATGGAAAGTTCAGTAAATAAATTGAGCGAAACTTTTAATAGAGGGAAATGAATATCATTAGAAAGCCTCTGATTACAGAAAAATTCACAAGTTTGGGAGAACGTCTAAACCAATATGGATTTATCGTAGATAAAAAGGCTACCAAACCAGAGATTAAGGCGGAGATTGAAAAACTTTATGATGTTAAAGTGACGGATATCCGCACAATGATCTATGCCGGAAAGACAAAGCAGAAATACACTAAGCGGAATATAATTTCTGGCCGCAGGCGTGATTTCAAGAAAGCCATTGTCGCTCTGAAAGAAGGTCAGGAAATAGATTTTTACAGTGAAGTGTAAGCAATAAGAAATGGCGGTTAGAAGACTTAAACCGGTAACCGCAGGACAGCGATTCGCGATCCTGAATTCCTACAAGGAAGTTACCACCGATAAACCTGAGAAGAGCCTTACTACCTCAATCATGAGGAGTGGTGGCCGGAACAATACGGGCAAAATGACCGTGAGACAATTGGGGGGAGGCCACAAACGTCTTTACCGGATCGTAGACTTTAAGCGGGATAAAAAGGATATACCGGCAAAGGTTGCCACGGTTGAATACGATCCTAATCGTACGGCATTTATTGCCCTGCTGAATTATGTGGATGGCGAAAAGAGATATATCATTGCGCCTGAAGGTTTGAAAGTAGGGCAGCAAATTATTTCTGGCGATGCAGTGGCTCCTGAGTTGGGAAATGCCACAAAGCTCAAAAGCCTGCCATTAGGAACCATAATTCATAATATCGAATTACGCCCGCAGGCAGGTGGAATTATTGCCAGAAGTGCCGGATCTTATGCTCAGCTTGTAGCACGGGAAGGCCGGTATGCAACGCTCAAGATGCCATCTGGTGAAAGCAGGATGGTTCTGGTAGAATGCATGGCAACGGTAGGTTCAGTATCAAATGCTGACCACTCACTTATCATTATGGGAAAGGCCGGCCGGAACAGGTGGCACGGCAGACGTCCGAGGGTGAGAGGTGTAGCTATGAATCCGGTGGATCACCCGATGGGTGGTGGAGAAGGCAAGGCCTCGGGAGGTCATCCCCGTTCACGCACCGGACTTTATGCAAAAGGCAAAAAGACCCGTAAGCCTAAAAAGCATTCAAACAAGTATATCATTGACAGAAGGAAAAAATAACCAATGAGCAGATCGATTAAAAAAGGACCTTATGTCTTCTATAAATTGGAAAGGAAGATAGAGGCAATGAATGAAGGCGGCAAAAAATCCGTAATCAAGACCTGGTCAAGAAGATCAATGATCACCCCGGAATTTGTTGGCCATACCATCGCTGTTCATAATGGTAATAAATTTATACCGGTATATGTTACCGAAAATATGGTTGGCCATAAATTGGGCGAATTTGCAACTACCCGTACTTTCCGGGGTCATGCAGCTAAAAAGGGTTCTAAAAGATAAGAAGAATGGAAGCAGTATCTAAATATATCAACTCACCTCATTCTCCCCGGAAGATGCGGCTTCTGGCTGACATCATTCGTGGACTTCCCGTTGAGAAGGCGCTGTATACACTGAAACTTCATCCTAAAAAGGCCTATGCTAAAGAGATGGAAAAGGTGCTGCTCTCTGCGATTGCTAACTGGCAGGAAAAGAACGAGGAATTATCAATAGAAGAGAGTGGGCTGACAGTAAAAACGATAACTGTAGATGGAGGCCGCGTTTTGAAACGCATTCAACCTGCGCCACAGGGCCGTGCCCATCGAATCAGGAAAAGATATAATCACATTACGATCACTGTTGACGGGTTGGTAAGTGAAACCTCAGAGGTGGCCGAAGTGGAAGAAATAAGCGAAGAAACAGAAAGTTAATTACCGATAAGAGTAAAGTATGGGACAAAAAGTCAACCCGATTTCATTGCGCCTGGGCTATATCAGAGGATGGGAGTCCAATTGGTATGGCGATAAGGATTACGCAGAAAAGCTTCTTGAGGATGATAAGATCCGAAAGTATATTCATGCACGGATACCCAAAGGTGGTTTAGCACGGATCGTCATAGAACGTACATTAAAGCGTGTCACCGTGACCATTCATACCTCCCGTCCGGGTATTGTTATCGGTAAAGGTGGAAGTGAAGTTGATAAACTTCGTGAGGAACTTAAGAAGATCACGAAGAAGGATGTTCAGATCAACATCTATGAAATTAAGCGACCTGAAATGGAGGCAAGGCTGGTAGCTGAGAATATCGCTTCGCAGTTGCGTGCCAGAATTTCTTTCCGTAGGGCGATGAAGATGTCTATCGCCAGTACTATGAGAATGGGGGCCGAAGGCGTGAAAATCAAATGTTCAGGAAGATTGGGCGGAGCTGAAATGGCCCGCTCAGAAGAATATAAGGAAGGAAGAATTCCGTTGCACACCTTCCGTAGCGACATAGATTACGCACTGGCAGAATCCAATACAGTTTATGGAAAAATTGGAGTCAAGGTTTGGATTTGCAAAGGTGAAGTTTATGGAAGACGTGATCTTTCGCTTAATGTTGGTGCAGGAAGCCGTGGAACTGAGCGAGATGGCGGACGTGAGAAGATGCCCAAAAGAATGAGTGGTGGAAGAGGCAGAAGAAGAAAAAATTAGAAAGCCGTAATAAGTAAGAAATAATGTTACAGCCAAAGAAGACAAAATATCGCAAAACCCAGAAAGGCAGAATTAAGGGTTTGGCCACAAAAGGAGCAGAGATTGAATTCGGGTCCTTCGGGATAAAATGCCTGGAACCGGTATTCATTACTTCCCGCCAGATAGAAGCCGCACGTGTTGCCATGACCAGGTTCGTGAAACGTGAAGGAAAGGTTTATATCAGAATTTTTCCTGATAAACCTATGACGAAGAAACCGGCAGAGGTTCGTATGGGGAAAGGGAAGGGTAGCCCAGAGTATTGGGTCGCAGCCTGCCGGCCTGGCAAAATGCTTTTTGAACTTGACGGTGTGAAAGAATCGGAAGCCAGGGAAGCATTGCGTCTTGGAGCGCAAAAATTACCCTGTGTTACCAAGTTCATTGTACGTAGAGATTATCTGGCCGATTAGAGGCCATTTATCTTAGTACATCTTACCCGGTGAAAGGTGAATGCCCTGGGCCGGTTTTTTTGCGAAGCATGTAGAAAGGACGCTGTCTCCGGGCGTTTTGAAGCATAAAAAATTAATTAACAAATTTTTCCGAAGAGCAGGTAAGTTATTTACCTTTGCACTCCTCATTTTTGACCGGATAATCTTCTTTTGGAGAAAATCTCAGATTATCTGAATGAACGATAGGGGAAGGGCAGTTTAATTTTCAGCATAAGCTGGTGTGATGAAGAAAGAAGATATCAAAGAATTAACCGATAAGGAAATTCAGGAATATATTGTTGAAGAGCAATTAAGCCTGACCAAGATGGGTCTGACGCATGCCGTTCATCCACTTGATAATCCTAAAAAGCTCTCTTTCACAAAGCGAATGATTGCACGTTATAAAACGGAACTCCGTGCGCGGCAATTAAAGAAACAAGTAAAGCAGTAAATACACCAATGGATAGAGGTTCGCGAAAGGAAATGACAGGAAAAGTACTGTCAAATAAAATGGAGAAATCCATTACGGTGGCCGTGGAGAGGAAGGTGAAGCATCCACTGTATGGAAAGTTTGTAAAGAAGACTTCCAAGTTTTATGCGCACGATGAGAAGAATGAGTGTAATGAGGGTGACATTGTGAATATAATGGAAACCCGGCCTCTCAGTAAGAATAAGACTTGGAGATTGGTAGAAATTGTAGAAAGGGCTAAATAAAATGATCCAGCAAGAATCACGTCTGAAAGTTGCCGATAATAGCGGAGCCAAAGAAGTCCTTTGTATCAGGGTACTTGGTGGTAGCGGCAAACGTTACGCTTCCGTTGGAGACAAGATCGTAGTATCAGTGAAGTCGGCAATACCTTCTGGAGGTTTGAAAAAAGGTGCGGTTTCCAGGGCAGTTATAGTGAGAGTTCGGAAGGAGGTGCGCAGGCAGGACGGTTCTTATATCCGGTTTGATGAAAATGCCTGTGTTCTTTTGACGCAAAACGATGAACCAAGAGCAACGCGGATATTTGGTCCCGTGGCCAGAGAATTAAGAGATCGTAAGTTTATGAAGATTGTTTCACTGGCGCCTGAAGTATTGTAAACAGATATGAGCAAAGCAAAAAAGCAAACCCAGCCTAAATGGAAGATCAGGAGAAATGATCAGGTAAGAGTAATTTCCGGAAATGACAAGGGTACCGAAGGAAAGGTGCTGGAAGTGCTGGTGAAAGAAGGAAAAATTTTCGTTGAGGGCGTCAATGTCATTAAGCGTCATACTAAACCCAGCGCAAAGCATCCGGATGGCGGAATTTTAAAAAAGGAAGCTCCAATCCACATTTCAAACGTTGCACTGCTTGATCCTAAATCCGGAGAGCCTACAAGAGTGGGAAGAAGGTTAGAAAAAGACAAATTGGTACGCTACGCAAAAAAATCAGGGGAGGCAATTAAGTAATGGAAGTTAAACCTACCTATAGAATAAAATATGAAGAGCAGGTAATTCCTGTACTCATAGATAAAATGAAGTACCAGAACCGGATGCAGGTGCCTAAACTGGAGAAGATCGTTCTTAACCAGGGGTTGGGTGCGGCTGTGGCCGATAAGAAAATTGTGGATTCAGCAGTAAATGAAATGACATTGATCGCTGGCCAGAAGGCGGTACCTACATTTGCCCGTAAGTCAATTTCCAACTTTAAGCTGAGGGAGGGAATGCCGATAGGCGCCAGGGTAACGCTCAGGGGTACCACTATGTATCAGTTTCTTGAAAGATTAATCAACATAGCATTACCACGGGTGCGGGATTTTCGCGGCATCAGCGATAAGGGATTTGATGGTCGTGGCAATTATACAATGGGCATTACCGAGCATATTATTTTTCCCGAAGTGGATATTGATAAAGTCAACCGGATCAATGGTATGGACATCACCTTTGTAACTTCGGCTGATACGGATCAGGAAGGATATATTTTGTTGAAGGAATTAGGAATGCCTTTTAAAACACAAACTAATTAGCAGCAATGGCTAAATTGTCGGTCGTAGTAAGAAACAGGAAGCGCCAGAAAATGGTGGATCAGTATGCTGAACGAAGAAAGAAGTTAAAAGCTGAGGGCAATTGGGAGGCACTGGACAAACTTCCGCGTAATTCCTCGCCAGTACGTTTGAGAAATCGCTGTGCCCTGACTGGCCGGCCAAGAGCATATATGCGGAAATTCGGTATTTGCCGGATTGTCTTTAGGGATATGGCGCATGAAGGGAAGATTCCTGGTTTGAAAAAAGCCAGTTGGTAACAATAATAGCTGAGCAGAGAAATGATAGATCCAATTGCAGATTTTCTGACCCGTATCAGGAATTCAATTAAAGCTAAGAAACGCGTGGTTGATATTCCTTCTTCCGGTTTGAAGAAGGAATTGACCAAAATTTTATACGAACAGGGCTATATTCTCAATTATAAATTTGAGGATAAAAACGGCCCTCAGGGAATGATTAAGATTGCGCTGAAATATGATAGTGCAACTGGTACGTCTTCTATTAAAAATCTAAAACGGATTAGCCGTTCAGGTTTGAGACAATACAAGGGAGCAGATGACTTGCCACGGGTAATCAACGGATTGGGAATTGCCATTATTTCTACCTCCCACGGAGTGATGACTGATAAGCAAGCGCGTAAAGAGAATGTAGGTGGAGAAGTCCTCTGCTACGTTTACTAATTATTTGTAAAGAGCAAAAGCCGCATGTCAAGAATAGGTAAGGCACCCGTAGCACTTCCCGAGAAGGTGGAAGTAAATCTGGGTTCAAACAACGAGATTAAAGTAAAGGGTCCAAAAGGCGAACTCATTCGTAAGTTTGACCCCGATATGAAGTTCCGGCTTGAAGACGGTACGCTGCATGTAGAGCGGCCTACTGAGCAGAAGAGACATAAGGCAATTCACGGACTTACGCGGGCGCTCATTGCGAATATGGTACATGGCGTTTCAGAGGGTTATGAAATAAAGCAGGAACTGGTAGGTGTGGGCTATAAAGCCTCCAATACCGGCCAGTTGCTTGAATTATCTGTGGGTTATTCGCATGATATATTATTTCAGCTTCCGGATGAAGTAAAAGTAGTTACCGAGACGCAAAAGGGAAAAAGTCCCACTATTATACTCCAAAGTATTGATAAGGAGTTGATTGGCCAGGTGGCTGCTAAAATCCGTTCATTCCGTAAACCTGAGCCTTACAAAGGAAAAGGGATTCGCTTTGCAGGCGAGCAGATTCGCAGAAAGGCTGGAAAAACGGCTGGTAAATAAACGGCAACAATGAACAGGTTAGAAAAGAAAATAAGCAGAAGGGACAGAATTAAGCGGGGAATTCGCAAAAAGGTGTATGGAACATCGGAGCGTCCGCGCCTGACCGTCTACCGAAGTAATAAGGAAATTTATGCCCAGGTAATTGATGACGAACAGGGACATACACTGGCCTCAGCATCTTCAAAAGAAGCCGAGGTACAGGGACAATACAAGGGGCGAATTGAACAAGCCAGGATGGTCGGTAAATTATTGGCCACCAAAGTAAAAGACAGCAATATCTCAAAAGTAGCATTCGACCGGAATGGCTATTTGTATCATGGCCGCATTAAGGCGTTGGCCGAAGGTGCCCGGGAGGGTGGAATTACAATCTGAGAATTTTTATGACTATGGACAGAAACGTAAAGAGAATAAAGACCAGTGAGATTGAACTCACCGAAAAGGTGGTGAGCATTAATCGGGTAGCCAAGGTAACTAAGGGAGGAAGAACATTTAGTTTTTCAGCCATGGTAGTGGTAGGCAATGGAGATGGCATAGTCGGATATGGTTTGGGAAAAGCTCGTGAGGTTACTGAGGCCATTACTAAAGGCGTTAATGATGCTAAGAAAAATCTGATAAAGGTTTCTGTTAATAGCGGAACGGTATATCATGCACAGGAGGCGCGGTATGGAGGAGCACTTGTTTTTTTGAAACCGGCAGCACCAGGAACTGGTGTTATCGCAGGTGGAGCGATGCGGGCAGTCCTTGAGAGCGCTGGAATTCATGATGTATTAGCAAAATCAAAAGGCTCTTCAAATCCTCACAACGTAGTAAAGGCTACGGTAAAGGCCCTCACCCAGATTAGGGATGCTTATACCATTGCCAATCTTCGCGGGGTGTCTCTCGGAACAGTATTCAACGGTTAAGAATCACGATGGCAAAGATTAAAGTTACTCAGATTAAAAGCATTATAGACAGACCTGAGAATCAGAAAAAGACAATTGAGGCTCTGGGATTAAGACGAATTAATCATTCAGTGCAACATGAGGATACACCCCAGATAAAAGGAATGATCCGAAAGGTATTACATCTTGTAAAAGTTGAAGAAGCATAAGCCATGGATTTAAGTAATTTGAAACCGGCAGCAGGTTCTGTCAAGAAAAGAAAAAGGATTGGCCGGGGCCAGGGTTCGGGTCATGGTGGAACTTCTACCAGAGGCCATAAGGGAGCGCAATCAAGATCGGGTTATTCTAGCAAAGCCGGTTTTGAAGGAGGCCAGATGCCGTTACAACGGAGGGTACCTAAATTCGGCTTTAAGAATATCAACCGTGTGGAATATGTTCCGGTGAACCTGGATATACTTCAGGGACTGGCAGATGAGCATAAGATCACCTCATTTGATTTTGATACATTTAAGAAACACGGATTGGTTTCTAAAAGAGAAAAAATTAAAGTTTTGGGCCGGGGAGAGCTATCCGCTAAGATCCAGGTGAAAGCCCATAAATTTTCAAAAACTGCTAAGTCGGCAATCGAAGATAAAGGCGGAGAAGCCATTAATATTTAACCGGAATGAAGGGATTTATTGAGACCATTAAGAATATCTTCAAAATAGAAGAGCTAAGGGTTAGAATCCTTTATACACTCGGTTTTATTTTAATATATCGGTTAGGATCCTTTATTGTATTGCCGGGCGTAGACCCTGCTGCATTGCAGCGTTACACGAGCCAGGCACAGGAAGGTCTGTTAGGAATGATTAACATGTTTGCAGGGGGTGCCTTTTCAAGGGCATCCATTTTTGCGTTGGGAATCATGCCCTACATTTCAGCTTCCATCATCATTCAGCTTTTGGGAATCGCAGTTCCTTATTTCCAGAAATTGCAGAAGGAAGGCCAGTCTGGTCGTAATAAAATAAACCAGATCACCCGTGTGCTGACAATTGCAATTACCGCTGTGCAGGCCGTTAGTTACCTTATCAATCTTCAGAGTCAGGTTCCGGAATCGGCATTTATCTACAACTTCACCGGGTTTTCTTATTTCATGTTCATGTTGACCAATACCATTATACTGGTAACGGGAACTATGTTCGTGATGTGGCTTGGTGAAAAAATTACGGATCGCGGTATTGGAAATGGTATTTCATTGATCATAATGATCGGAATTATTGCTAATCTGCCGAGAGCGCTGCTTGCTGAGTTTGAACAGCGTCTTGCTCAGGCCGGTGGTGGTTTGGTGATCTTTCTGGTGGAGATCGTAGCATTGCTTCTTGTGATTCTTGCTACAGTGCTGCTGGTTCAGGGAACCCGGAGAATACCCGTGCAATATGTAAAGAGAGTTGCCGGAAGCAGACAGTTTGGAGGGGTAAGACAGTATATTCCCCTAAAGGTCAATGCTTCAGGGGTGATGCCAATTATCTTTGCTCAGGCATTGATGTTTTTACCGGCAACCTTTGCCGCCTTCTTTGAAGATTCTGATATGTGGCGGGGAATAGGAGCAGCATTCACTGATTTTACTTCCGTGCCTTATAATATCGTGTTTGGGATATTGATCATTCTTTTCACATTCTTCTATACTGCGGTTACAGTGAATTCTAACCAGATAGCGGATGACTTGAAGCGGAATGGGGGATTCGTCCCCGGGGTGAAACCGGGGAAAGCCACTGCTGATTTCATAGATACCATCATGAGCCGGATTACATTACCTGGTTCCTTTTTCCTCGCTCTTGTAGCAATTTTTCCTGCTATTGCGGCATCCATTGGAGTGAACACACAGTTCTCTCATTTCTTTGGCGGAACCAGTCTGCTGATCATGGTGGCGGTAATTCTGGATACTTTGCAGCAAATTGAAAGTCACCTTTTGATGCGTCATTATGACGGACTTATGAAAACAGGAAGGTTAAAAGGCCGTACCTCACTTGGAGCATCTGTGTAATAGCTTGGATTTGATTAATAATTTGATAATTTTGCAGCCCGAAAAAATTTTGGAATGGTCAAACAGTCAACGATAGTTCAGGATGGAGTAGTCGTTGAAGCATTGCCGAACGCAATGTTCAGAGTTGAACTTGAAAATGGCCATCAAATTCTGGCGCACATATCAGGAAAGATGCGCATGCATTACATTCGAATTCTTCCCGGAGATAAGGTAAAGGTGGAAATGTCGCCTTATGATCTTTCAAAGGGTAGAATAACCTATAGATACAAGTAGACCGATGAAAGTTCGAGTTTCAGTTAAGAAAAGAAGTGCCGAATGCAAGATCGTAAGACGCAAAGGCCGTGTGTACGTAATCAATAAGAAAAACCCTCGCTTTAAGCAGCGTCAGGGATAATTTAAATAAACACTATGGCGAGAATTGCCGGTATAGACCTGCCAAAAGAGAAGAGAGGTATTATTGGTCTCACTTATATTTACGGAATTGGTCCTACATCCGCTCAGAAGGTCTTGGAAAAGTCTGGAGTAGACTTTAACAAAAAAGTGAAAGACTGGGATGATGAAGAATTGGCCAACATTCGTAAAAATCTCAGTGAAAACTTTAAAACTGAAGGTGAACTGCGGGCTGAAGTCCAAACCAATATTAAACGACTGATGGATATTGGTAGTTATAGGGGGCTGCGCCACCGGAAGGGATTACCGGTAAGAGGTCAAAAAACACAAACCAATGCCCGAACTCGAAAGGGAAGAAAGAAAACGGTGGCTGGTAAAAAGAAAGCGGTTAAAAAGTAAAGCATAATGGCAAAGAAAACGACAAAGACAGCCGCCAAAAAGAGAAAGGTAAATGTAGAGCCAGTAGGAAAGGTATTCATTCAGGCTACTTTTAATAATATTATTATCTCAATAACCAATTCTTCAGGCCAGGTTATCTCATGGTCTTCAGCAGGTAAGAATGGGTTTCGTGGCTCCAAGAAGAACACTCCTTATGCTGCGCAGGTAGCGGCTACTGAATGTGCTAAGGTGGCGCATAGTCTTGGAATGAGAAAGGCAGAAGTATTTGTAAGAGGACCTGGCTCAGGACGCGAAGCAGCAATCAGAACCGTCAATAATGAGGGTATTGAAGTTACTGCCATCCATGACCTGACGCCCATTCCTCATAATGGCTGCCGGCCTCCAAAAAGAAGAAGGGTCTAATACAGGATCTTTTGAAAACGTTTAAGAATAACCATAAGTAATAATGGCAAGATATACCGGCCCAACTTCCAAAATAGCCAGAAAATTTCGTGAACCGATTTTTGGTCACGACAGTGCTTTGGAAAGAAAACCTTACCCACCAGGACAGCATGGCCAGTCCAGGAGGCGTTCCAAGTCTTCTGAATATTCTGTCCAGTTGGCTGAAAAACAAAAGGCTAAGTACACCTATGGCTTGCTGGAACGTCAGTTCCGCAACCTGTTTGAAAAAGCCTCACATAAAAAAGGTATCACAGGTGAGAACCTGTTGAAATTTTTGGAAGCCCGTCTTGACAATACTGTATTTAGATTTGGTATTGCTAAGTCAAGGGCCGCTGCACGACAATTGGTATCTCACAAACATATCACTGTGAATGGCCAGATTGTCAATATCCCTTCATTTCAACTCCGTCCCGGTGACATTGTCGCTGTCAGGGAGAAGTCAAAATCTCTGGAGGCAATAGATGAATCACTGCAAGGACGCCATAAGAATTTTCAATGGCTAGAGTGGGATGGCGCAGCAAAACAGGGCAAGTTTATGGATTACCCTGAACGGGAAGCAATTCCTGAGAATATCAAAGAACAACTTATTGTTGAGTTGTATTCTAAATAATCCTTTTCCTTTATACGGTCAAAGTAAATATTCATGTCAGCATTAACATTTCAAAAGCCTGATAAAGTAGTGATGCAAAAAGCATCAGACTTTTTGGGCGTATTTGAGTTTTCTCCCCTTGAAAAAGGGTATGGCGTAACCATCGGCAACGCCCTCAGAAGAACATTGCTTTCTTCATTAGAGGGATATGCCATCACGGCCGTGAAGATAAATGGCGTAGACCATGAATTTTCTACTATAACTGGCGTAATTGAAGACGTCACTGAATTTGTTCTCAACCTCAAACAGGTGCGGTGTAAACGCATCACACCTGGAGATGAGGAAGAAAAAATATTCGTGTCGATTAGCGGACAGAACACGCTGAAGGCCGGTGATATCGGGAAATCTTCCAGTAATTTTCAGGTACTTAATCCTGAACTCGTGATTTGCCACATGGAGCCTTCAGTAAAGCTGGAAATGGAACTGATCCTGCAAAAAGGACGAGGCTACATTTCAGCAGAAGAGAATAAACCAAAAGAGGCGCCAATAGGGCTGATCCCTATTGATTCTATTTTCACGCCTATTAAAAGAGTTAAGTTCAACGTGGAGATGACACGTGTAGGCCAGGCTACTGACTATGAACGGCTGGTAATGGAAGTCAGCACGGATGGCTCGGTTCATCCTGAAGAAGCGCTAAAGCAGGCAGCCAAGATACTTATCCAGCATTTTATGCTTTTCTCTGATACAAACATTACGCTTGATAGCGAAATGAAAAAAGAGGAAAGTCAGGTAGATGAGAAATTCCTGCACATGCGCAAACTGCTGAAGACCCCACTCACTGATCTGGACCTGTCTGTAAGAGCATTCAACTGTCTTCGTGCAGCCGAGATCAAGACACTATGTGACCTTGTGAAATATGATGTAGCGGATCTGCTGAAGTTCCGCAACTTCGGTAAGAAATCACTTGGGGAGCTTGAGGAACTTGTACGTGATAAGAACCTCACCTTTGGGATGGAGATTACCAAATATAACCTTGACGAAGACTAAGAGCAATGAGACACGGGAGGAAAGTAAATCACCTTGGGCGTAAATCGCAGCACCGGAAAGCTATGCTCTCCAACATGGCGAGTTCGCTCATCCGGCACAAACGCATTACTACCACGGTAGCGAAAGCAAAGGCATTGCGCGTATATGTGGAGCCGCTGCTCACCAAAGGAAAGGAAAATACAACCCATAACCGGAGAATCGTCTTTAGCTATTTGCAGGACAAACATTCTGTAACGGAGCTTTTTGATGAAATAGGAGCGAAAATAGCGGACCGGCCGGGAGGGTATACAAGAATTATAAAACTTGGAAACAGGTTGGGCGACAATGCGGAAATGGCAATGATGGAGCTGGTGGATTACAATGAAACAATGCTGGCTGAAAAAGCAAGTGGCGGTCGCAAGAAGCGCAGAAGAAGAGGTGGAAAGAAATCATCAGGTGAAGCCGGAGCTGAAACTACTCCATTGACTGAAAAGAAAGAGGAGACGACCGTTTCAGCCGCAGAGCCGAAAGGAGAGACTGCAGAAAGTCCGGTAACTGAAGCTGAGAAGAATGAAGCAGATGAGCATCCAACATCTGCCGAAGCTACAGAGAAAGAAAAAAAGGATGCTGATAAGGAGGATAATAAAAAGGAATAATGCATTGTTGTTCCTCTGATGTAATGATAGAAAAGGATAAGGTGCCGGTCGCTTTATCCTTTTTTTATGAAATTTGACGAGGTAAAATCAAATATGAAATATTTAGAAAAAAAGCCCGCTGTTTTAGTTCTTGAAGATGGAACTGTATATCCGGGAAAATCGGCAGGAAAAATAGGGACCGCTACTGGTGAAATTTGCTTCAACACCGGGATGACGGGATACCAGGAGATTTTTACTGATCCGTCATATTTTGGGCAGATAATGGTCACCACCAATGTACATATCGGGAACTATGGCGTTCGTTATGAGGAAAGCGAATCGGAAGGCATGAAGATAAATGCCCTCGTGTGCAGGAATTTCACAAATCTTTATTCCCGGAAACAAGCTGATGAATCTATCCAGAATTATTTTCTTGCAAATAATCTTGTATGCATTTCCGAAGTAGATACACGTGCCCTTGTATTGCATATTCGCGATAAGGGAGCCATGAATGCCATTATTTCTTCTGAAATTCTGGACATAGAATTATTAAAAGCAAAATTAAAAAAAGTACCCTCAATGGAGGGGCTTGAGCTTTCTTCTGAGGTAAGCACAAAAGAACCCTATTTTTTGGGGAATGAAAAGAGTAAGAGGAAAGTCGCTGTACTCGACCTGGGGGTCAAGAAAAATATTCTTCGACACCTTGCCATGCGCGATTGCTATTTAAAGATATTTCCGGCTAAAACTTCATTTGAAGAAATGGATAAATGGCAACCTGACGGCTACTTCATTTCAAACGGTCCCGGAGATCCCGCGGCCATGGATTATGCTATTAAAACCGTGAAAAAAATACTGGACAATGACAGGCCAATGTTTGGTATTTGCCTCGGCCATCAGCTTTTTGCTTGTGCCATGGGAATACCCACTTTTAAAATGCATAATGGCCACAGGGGCATCAACCATCCGGTGAAAAACGTGGTTACCGGAAAATGTGAGATCACTTCACAAAACCACGGCTTTGGCGTGGTGCCGGACGCAATAAAGCTGGCAAGCGAGGTAACCATCACCCATGTTAATCTTAATGATCAAACAATCGAAGGTATGCACCATAATTCTAAAAATGCTTTCACCGTTCAGTACCATCCTGAAACCTCTCCCGGCCCTCACGATTCTGAATACCTGTTTGACCAGTTCGTATCGTTGATGCAGGGCCAAAAGGTCCAGGAGTTTGAAACCTGACAGTCAATCTTTCATTTAAATATTAGTGTTGTTTTAAAAATTAATCATGAGCACAATTTTAAATATAGGTGCACGGCAAATTCTTGATTCAAGAGGAAACCCGACAGTGGAGGTGGACGTAATAACTACTAACGGTGTTTTAGGGCGCGCGGCTGTACCTTCCGGAGCATCTACGGGACGATATGAAGCTGTGGAATTGCGTGATGGCAAAAAGGACTACTATGGTGGCAAAAGCGTAATGAAGGCGCTCAAGAATATTGAGGAAAAACTGGCTCCTGAGTTAATCGGTCATTCAGTGTTTGAGCAGGCCGCAATTGACCGGGCTATGATAGATATTGACGGGAGCAGCAATAAAGCGAAGATGGGGGCCAATGCCATCCTCGGTATTTCACTCGCTGTAGCGCGGGCTGCTGCTGAAGAAAGTGGAATGCCGCTATTTCGTTACCTGGGCGGAGTTGGCGCGAGCCTGATGCCAATCCCCATGATGAACATTCTGAATGGCGGCAAGCACGCTGACAATAAAATTGATTTTCAGGAATTTATGATCATGCCGATAAAGGCTGACAATTTTTACCATGCCCTACGCATGGGAACGGAGGTTTTTCACCAACTTAAAAAAGAGCTGCAAAATAAAGGATACACCACCAATGTAGGCGATGAAGGAGGATTTGCGCCTGGCATCGAAAGCAATGAAGAAGCGATTGAGTTTGTATTGAAGGCGATTGAAAAAGCTGGATATAAGCCTGGAGAGGATATATTTATTGCATTGGACGCAGCCGCCACGGAAATGGTGGATCGAAAAAAATATAAATTCTACAAGAGTAGCCAGCAAAAGCTCTCCAGTGAAGAGATGATTGAGTATTGGGAACGCTGGGTGAATAAGTATCCGATTGCTTCCATTGAGGATGCCCTGGGCGAGGACGATTGGGAAGGCTGGCGTAAACTCACAGAGCGGATTGGCAGTAAGGTGCAGTTGGTGGGCGATGATCTTTTCGTGACAAATACTGAGCGCCTGCAACGGGGCCTGGATGAAAAATCAGCAAACTCCATACTTATTAAACTGAACCAGATAGGTACGCTCACCGAAACGATAGATGCCGTTAATCTGGCCAGCCGGCATTCCTTTAGCCCGGTGATCAGCCATCGAAGTGGCGAAACAGAGGACACATTTATAGCCGACCTGGCAGTAGCCTTGAATTGCGGACAGATAAAAACCGGCTCTGCCTCACGTACAGACCGTGTTGCAAAATACAACCAGCTTTTGCGCATTGAGGAAACGTTAGGGGACGAAGCGCGTTATTATGGCAAAAGCTTCTCATTTTTGCGAAAGTAAAAACGTTGTTATGAAAAGGAAACATCTTCTGCTGCTTCGGAATAAGTATCTTTTAGTAGCGATCTTTATGTTGGTCTGGCTTGTATTTTTCGATCGCAATAACATCTTCGAGCGGATAGAAGCCGAATGGCACCACTACCAGTTGAGGCAGGACAAGGCGTACTATCTGGAGAAAATTGAAGAAACAAAGGCAATGAAGGAGGAACTTTTCAGTGATGAAGCGAAACTGGAAAAATTTGCCCGCGAAAAATATTTAATGAAAAAGGATATTGAGGATATTTTTATAATAGTAAAGAAAGAAAAATAGATATACTTTCATTTCGAAATCCAATAATATCTTTTGCATTTCCGGCCATCGCGTCTCCCTATTCATACCTTAGTTGACAAAATAATTCACCATATTACAATCCGGCTATGTATCTGAAAACCACGTCTCATTGGCGCGGGCATTTCATATCTTAAATAATTAGCCTTCTTGTAGATATGCAATAGACGTTATTGTAAATTTGTACTTAGTTTAAATCCTGAAAAATATTATTATGAAAAAAATTACAACTTGTCTTTTAGTGTTGCTTTTTATGTCATTCAATGCTTTGAATGCCCAGCAATATGTAGATGTGATGACAGCCGGTGCGTCCGGTAATGACTATGCCACCAGCATTCAGACAGATGCGAGCAACAATCGCTTTGTAGCCGGTATGTTCTCCGGCTCCGTGCAATTTGGTTCAACAACCCTTACCAGCTATGGCGGCCTGGATATTTTCGTTGCCAAGATTTCGCCTGCCGGAGCTTACCTCTGGGTTAGGCAGATCGGAGGATCGGGCGATGAGCTTGTCAGTGACCTCCAACTGGATCAGTCCGGAAACTGCTACCTGGCCGGTTATTATACGGGGAGTGCAGTCATGTATTCACCAACTCAAAGTTATAATTTTGTAAACGATGATGGCCTTAAGGATTTTTTCGCTGCAAAATACACAGCTTCAGGGACTGCTGAAACTGCAGAGATAGGTAACCTCTCGCAGCCCAGCGAGGCAACAGCAATCGCCATCAGTAGTGATAATCGTGTGTATATATGCGGGTCAATTGATTTTGGCAATGATCGCGATGCATTTGTGCTAATGACGCAATTCAACGGGCATTCAAATACCTGGTTTTCAACCACGGCCAGCTTCGATGATGAAATAGCAACTGATCTGGTGGTAGATAACAATGGAGTTGTACACGTGGGGGGTTCTTTTGCTGGCAGTATTCAAATTACTAGCACATCATCCACTTATAATGCGGATGGCGATTTCTCCGGTTATATCGCAGCCTATTCCTCCACCGGTTCATTTCTACAAGGGTTCGTATATGACGGCAACTCAACCGGTAGTGGCGCTAATGTAACTGATCTTCATTTTGCCAATGGACGCGTTTATGCCCTCGGCAGATATGGAGGAACAGTTGATTTGGCCACCGGGGTCGCAATAACGAGTTTAGGTACCTTAAATACGTTTATTACTGAGCTCAACTACAATTCTTCATCCTCTACGTATGGTTTGGTATCGCATAAGGAGATCAGGGGGGCAGGCACTGTGTTTGGCAGAAATTTATTTGTCAAAGGAAATAATATGTATGTTTCAGGAAATTTTGATAATAGCCTTGTAGCCGGCTCGCAAACCCTTAACACCAGTGGCATGCAAGATGGATTCCTGATGGCCTATAAGAATAATAACTTCGATTATTCCCTTTTGGTAGAAGGCAGCACAAATAATCAATTTGGACTTGGAGTTGTCGAGGATGCCACAGGAAAAGTTTTTCAGGTCGGAGGCTTTAGTGCTACATCCAACTTCGATAATATTACCAAGAATGCCGCTGGCCAGTTAGATATCTTTATAGCTGAAATCACGACCACGTCCGGGCCGCAGATTGCCCTTTCGTATGCATCAACAGGAGTATGTGCCGGAAGCGAAATAGCAGTTTCGGTTACCGCTACATCCTCTCTGGACGCAGGCAATCAATATAGCTTTGAACTTTCAGATGCGTCAGGATCATTTGCTTCCCCCACCTCGCTGGGACAATTTGCAGGAACCACTGACCTCAATGAAGTACTGCAGTTACCATTTGCTTTGGCAGCCGGCTCAGGTTATAAGATCCGGGTGAACTCTTCTGCCCCTGTGCTCTCAGATGAAGGCCCCGCTTTCGCTGTATATACCGCTCCTGCCGTCAAAACTATTGTAGGCGCTACCACTGTAGCTTCGTTAGATCCAATTCAATATTCCGTTTCTCAAACCACGGGATCTTCTTTTGAATGGATAATAACCAATGGAAGCCAAATCAGCGGTGGCAACAGTAACGTGGTAGAAGTGGCGTGGAGTGATCAACATACGTCCGGCAGCATCAGGGTGGTAGAGACCAATGACAATAATTGCGAAGGCGATACAGCCCGCCTCAATGTAACAATTGAAGATGGAGTAGGCATCGTTCAAAACCAACAAGACCTGAAAATCAGGTTATTCCCAAATCCGGCTACAGACTTTGTGCAGATTGAAATACCCAATACCGGGGGCACAATGTACCAGGCCACCCTGAGAGATTTGCAGGGTCGTGAACTCACCGGCAAAATCCTGCGCAACGATGAGGAAAGTGCAAAAGGCGAAATATCCCTTGCTAATTTTGCTGAAGGGATTTACATACTGGAAATAAGAGATGGGCAAAAGGTGTCCTCCTACAGAATCGTGAGAACCGGCAAGTAACAAGATTTATTACCTGCATATCAAAAGGATTTTTAAACAGAGGCTGAAGCAGCTCAAATTGCTTCGGCCTTTGTTTTTCACTCCCGCTGTAAGGAAAGCAGGTGCTCCTGCAAAAAAGCATTCACCTGCCCTTAATTTCAGGCACAAAGGGCAGGCCTGAGATAGCCGGTAGCTGGCAGGCGCTGAATGGTGTCCTGCCACCTTTTCACTACTTTTGCCCCCGGCAATATTATTGCGTCAACGCGCCTCAAACGCCCACAGGGCTTGATTTTCCACACTTTTTTCAATTTTGAATATGCTTGATTTTGTAAATAAAACGGTTGCTAAAATATTTGGCAATAAATCTGGAAGAGATATAAAAAAGTTACAGCCCGAAGTAGCCCACATCAACGAATACTATGACACGCTGAAAGATCTCAGCCATGATGAACTGAGGGAGAAAACGACCATCTTCAAAGCCCGGATCGCTGAATTTCTTAAAGAAATAGATGACGAAGTAGCTGCACTGAAAGAGGAGACGGAAACCAATGAAGAACTCGAAGCTTCTGAAAAAGATGAAATCTATAAGAGAATTGATACGCTGACGGCAAAGCGTGATGAAGAATTGGAGGTCGTGCTCAATGAGCTTTTGCCGGAAGCATTTGCTGTAGTTAAAGAAACCGCCCGTAGATTCAAGGAAAACGAGAAGATGGAGGTTGCCGCAACGCAGCTCGACCGCGATCTGGCGGCAAGACCCAATCGTGATCATATTATCATCAACGGAGATAAGGCCGTATTCATTAACCGGTGGAAGGCTGCCGGAAATGAGATTATCTGGGACATGGTGCATTACGATGTGCAGCTTGTTGGTGGTATCGTGCTTCATCAGGGCAAGATCGCAGAAATGGCTACTGGTGAGGGTAAGACGCTCGTATCCACACTTCCGGCCTATCTGAATGCTTTGTCCGGCCAGGGCGTCCATCTGGTAACGGTGAATGATTACCTGGCAAGGAGGGACTGCGAATGGAATGCTCCCATCTTCGAATTTCTCGGTATTACAGTGGATTGCATTGAATACCACCGCCCAAATTCCGAAGCCCGCAGAAAAGCTTACCAGGCAGGCATTACTTATGGCACCAACAACGAGTTTGGCTTCGATTACCTCCGCGACAATATGGCACGCGATCCTGAAGACATGGTGCAGCGCAAGCCTCATTACGCGATGGTGGATGAGGTGGATTCTGTACTGATAGATGATGCACGAACTCCGCTCATTATCTCTGGCCCGTCCAAAGGAAGCGATGAGGATCAGAAGCGTTTTTACGAACTGAAACCACGGGTAGAGAGGTTGCTCAAAGCGCAGCGTGATCTGCTGTCAAAAGTATTGGCTGACGCAAAGGTGAAGTACAAAGAGGGTGACGAAAAGGAAGCCGGTTTCTTATTGCTCCGGGCATACCGTGGATTACCCAAAAATAAAGCATTGATCAAATTTCTGAGTGAGCATGGTGTTAAAGCCCTTCTTCAGAAAACCGAGAATTTTTATATGCAGGACCAAAGCAAGGAAATGCATAAAGTGGATGAGGTTCTTTATTTTGTAATTGATGAAAAAAATAACTCCATTGAGCTGGCAGAAAAAGGAACGGACCTGATCACAGCCCAGGGAGAGGATCCTGAATTTTTTATCCTTCCTGATGTGGGGACCTACCTGGCGGATATTGAGAAGGCTGATGTACCGGATGAGGAGAAGATCCATCGCAAGGATGAACTGATGCGGGATTTTGCCATAAAGTCAGAACGCATACACACCATCAATCAGCTTGTAAAGGCTTATACCCTTTTCGAGAATGATGTGGAATATATTTTAGCTGATAATAAAATAAAAATTGTAGATGAACAGACAGGCCGGGTGATGGAAGGCCGGAGGTATTCTGACGGGCTGCACCAGGCAATTGAGGCAAAGGAGAATGTAAAGGTGGAAGCCAGTACCCAGACATTCGCCACTGTAACCCTGCAAAACTATTTCAGGATGTACCACAAACTCTGTGGAATGACCGGTACGGCTGAGACGGAAGCCGGTGAGTTCTGGCAGATCTATAAGCTTGACGTTGTGGTGATTCCCACCAACCGCCCTATCGTTCGGGATGACCGGGAGGATTTAGTGTTTAAAACTGTACGGGAAAAATTTAATGGTGTAATTGAAGAAATACAGGAGCTTGTAAACCAGGGACGTCCTATTCTGGTAGGGACAACTTCAGTAGAGATCTCAGAATTGCTGAGCCGGATGATGAAAATGCGGGGCATTAAGCATAATGTTCTGAATGCCAAGCAACACCAGCGTGAGGCAGAAATTGTTGCCGAGGCCGGAAAAGCTGGAAATGTGACAATTGCCACCAACATGGCTGGCCGGGGTACAGACATTAAACTCCGGGAGGGGGTGAAGGAAGCTGGTGGTTTAGCCATTATCGGTACTGAACGCCATGAAAGCAGGCGCGTAGACAGGCAGTTGCGCGGACGGGCAGGACGCCAGGGAGATCCCGGATCTTCTCAGTTTTACGTATCTCTCGAAGATAACCTGATGCGGCTTTTTGGCAGTGCCCGGATCGCAAAATTCATGGACCGCCTCGGATTGAAAGAAGGAGAGGAGATCCAGCACAGCATGATCACCAAATCCATCGAACGGGCGCAGCGAAAGGTGGAAGAGAACAACTTTGGTATCAGGAAGCGCCTTCTGGAATATGATGATGTGATGAACTCACAACGTGAGGTTATTTACAAACGCAGAAGGCATGCACTTTATGGAGAACGGCTTTCGGTAGACCTTGACAACATGCTCACCGATCTTTGTGAGGAACTGGTAATTACGTACCAGGCCACAGCCGATTTCCAGGGTTTCAACCTCGAGTTGATGAGATTGCTGGCTGTGCAAAGCCCATTTACTGAAACGGAATTTGTAGAGAAAGATGCCAGAGAAATATCTGAGAAACTCCATCTTTTCCTGCAAAGGGAGTATAAGCACAAGAATGATGTGATCGTTGAAACAGCCTTGCCCGTACTTAAAAAAGTGCATCAAACGCGTGGAGAAACCGTGGAAAATATTGTTGTGCCTTTCAGTGATGGAACCCGCTATCTGCAGGTAGTGGCAAACTTGAAGAAGGCGCTGGAAACGAATGGGAAAAGCCTCATCAGGGCCTTTGAGAAAATGGCCACGCTTGCAATGATAGACGAGGCATGGAAAGAACACCTCCGTGAACTGGATGATCTGAAACAGAGTGTGCAGGCGGCAGTATATGAGCAGAAAGATCCATTGATCATTTATAAAATGGAATCTTTTAAACTCTTCCAGGAAATGGTAACGAGGGTGAACAAGGAGGTGCTTTCAATGCTTTTCCTGGGTAAATTGCCACAGCCTGATCCCGATCAGGTGAGAGAAGCCCGCGTACGGCAGAAAGCTGATATGAGCCAGATGCAGACAAGCCGGGCAGAAGGCGTGGTGGCAGCCAAAGAAAATGGCCAGCGTGAAAACCAAAAAGCGGAGCCGGTAAGGGTTGCTGATAAAGTGGGACGGAATGACCCTTGCCCTTGCGGAAGCGGAAAAAAATACAAGCACTGTCATGGAAAAAATGCTTAACCCGGTGGTAACTCTTGCTTCAGTGATAGAACACACGCTGCTGAGGCCTGATACCAGCCAGGACGAAATAACACAGCTTTGCAAAGAAGCCATCAAGTATAAATTTTACGCAGTATGCGTACCGCAGTATTTTGTGAAGCATGCCAAAAAAACTTTGGGAAAGAGCAAGGTAAAAGTGGTCACTGTGGTAGGCTTTCCAATGGGGTACTCCAGCATAAACGGCAAAGCTGAAGACTGCAAAAAGGCTATTAATGACAAGGTGGATGAGATTGACATGGTCATGAACATTGCTGCTCTGAAATCCGGGAATGAAGCACAGGTGAGGGATGATATTCAAAGCATTACTACGCTATGCCGCATAAATAATATTCTGGTCAAGGTGATTATTGAAACCGGCCTCCTTACGGATGAGGAAATAATTAAAGCCTGTAATATCTGCACTGTTGCCGAGGTTGATTTTGTAAAAACGTCAACCGGCTTCAATGGCCCCGGTGCATCTGTCGAGAAAGTGAAAATGATACGGGAAATTTTGCCGGCTTCCATTGGGATCAAAGCATCGGGAGGAATAAATGATGCAGAAACGGCAATGCAGATGATGGAAGCAGGAGCAAGCCGGATCGGTACATCTTCAGGTGTTAAATTAATTGAGAGATGAAAATCCTGCTGATACTGACCATACTTACTGGTATACCTGCCGTGGTAGCTGCACAAATTGAACTTTGCGAGGAAATAAGCCCGGTGGAGGGCTGGGTGGATATTCACAGCTCTGACCAGCTAGATTCGCTTTTATCGCAACGATTAATGGAAAACGAGAGAAAGGAAGGAATGTCAGGTTATCGCCTGCAGATCTATTTCGGAACCAGCAAGGATGAAGCAATGAAAGCCCGAACGGAATTCCTGAAAGAGTTTTCGGACGAGGAAGCGTATATAAATTATGAAAAACCCTACTTCACCATTCGTGTGGGGGATTTCCGTGACAGGTTCGAAGCGCAAAGGATGCTCAGGGATGTGAGGGAAGAATATCCCGGTGCTATTGTGGTAGCTGATAAAAAGGTGCAGTTTCCTCCGCTCCGGAGCAGCCGTTAATTTTAAATTCAACATCTTTTGTATCGAATTCTTTTTATACTGATTTTTTTAATGATCTTTCCCTGGCATCAGTCCGGAGCTCAGGTGGCGGATGGCCAGCGCCATTGCATGACGCCAGAAATGTCTGAACGGCTGGAAGAGCGGGGAATGTTTCCCCATTTTACTACCCCGTCATTTAAAACTGAGGATAAAAATCAAATGGTATTGGTGCCGGTGGTTTTTCATGTGATACATGAGGATGGGCAGGAAAACTTGCACGATTCGCTGTTGCAGAATCAAATTGAGGTACTGAACGAGGATTATGGACGCTATGGTGGCGGAGCCAATGACGATCCTGCCGGAGCCGATGCGCGCATCCGATTTTGCCTCGCCAGCATTGATCCTAATGGCAATCCCTCAAATGGCGTTGTACGCGTCAAAAGTCCGCTGACCGATTTGCTTACCGAAGAAGAAATGCTGACAAAAGATCTTAGCCGTTGGCCGGTGGAGCGGTACCTGAATATCTGGATCGTTCGCTCCATTGATGGAAATAGCCGTACTCAGGGTTATTCCTATTATGCCAGCCAGGCCGCCAACCAGCCTTTTGATGGAGTAGTTATGGTGTACAGGTTTGTGGGCAGAAATACGCCCCACAGCCCTATCTATAGGTTAGGCCATACCATGAGCCATGAAGTTGGCCATTACTTCAATCTGCCCCATCCCTGGGGTAGCGATCAAAGCGGTGAAGGAGGATGCGATGATGATGATGGAATTGATGATACGCCTTTATGCTCCGGGCAGTTCTTTGCCTCGCCACCCCTCTGTCCCGAACCTGAACAATGCGGTTTTGTGAGGCAGACGGCCAATTTCATGGACTATAGCACAGATGACTGCATGAATGTATTTACCGCAGGGCAAAAGAAAGCGATGCGCGATGCCATCTTTACCTACCGTCCGGAACTTACGACTTTTACGAACCTGGTGGAAAGCGGCTGCCAGGAAGATTTCATTGATTATAGTGAGGTAACGGAAGATGAACTTGATATCTATTATCGCCAGGATGACCAATCCCTCATACTGAATGCACTTTTTGATGACCGCGAATCAGTTACTGTGATGGTTTATAATGTACAGGGAAAGCTGTTAGGAGAGCGGACTTTTCCTGAAATCCTTATTGCACAACAAAAGATCTCACTAGGAACCCTTTCTTCCGGGTTATATGTAGTCAAGGCACTATATGGCGGAATAGCAAAGACGGTAAAAATTGTGGTTTATTAAATTAATGAATACAATAGTCTATTCAGAAAATTGCCGCCTGTTCCAATCCGCAAGGCTTACCAGTAAATAGCTTATTCTGATAGTCTGAGTTTTCAGACGAACTATTGTAGATAGCTTCATCATTATTCTCATTAGATTATTGATTTTCCAATTACTTGGTTTACTTTATATGATCAGGCTCTTCAGGACGGAGAATGCTGATATGGGTAAACTGGTACTCCTACGGGTATTTCATGGGTGTGGCCCCTACCTTTGCTGCTACAAATTTTCTTGAATGAATATATTATTACTTGGCGCAGGTGGCCGGGAACATGCGCTCGCCTGGAAGATTTTGCAGAGTGCGGATTGCGGCCAGCTCTACATTGCGCCCGGAAATGCCGGAACCAATTCATCCGGTGTCAACCTGGATTTTGAGGCCACTGATTTTGAAGCGATTGCTGCAGCGGTGAAAGAGTACAATATAGCGCTGGTAATCTCCGGACCGGAACAGCCCCTGGCAGAAGGGCTTGTGGATTATTTCAGAGAAAATGAGGCGTTGAAAAATATTCCGGTTTTTGGTCCTGACCAAGCAGCCGCCCGCCTGGAGAGCAGCAAAAGTTTCGCAAAACATTTCATGCAGAAATACAATATTCCAACGGCCGAATTCCGTGAATTTCAGAGCTACGAACTGCAGCAAGCGCTGGAATATATAGATGGGCACGAGCTGCCGGTGGTCATAAAGGTGGATGGACTGGCAGGAGGGAAAGGCGTCATCATTCCTGAAACGGGGGAGGAAGCACGACAGGAACTGATAAATATACTGGAAGAAAAGAAGTTTGGGCAGGCAGGTAACAAGGTGGTAATAGAGCAGTTCCTGAGCGGCAGAGAGCTTTCTGTTTTCGTGCTGACGGATGGGAAGGAGTATGTGATGATGCCCACCGCCAAAGATTATAAACGGCTGCTTGCGGGCGACAAAGGCCCGAATACCGGTGGGATGGGCGCTGTATCTCCGGTGCCGTTTGCGGATGCAGCGTTGATGCAAAGGATAGAAGATCAGATAGTGCGTCCAACACTTGAGGGAATTCGCAGGGAGAGAATGCACTACCGCGGATTCCTCTACTTTGGGTTGATGGAGGTAGAGGGCCGGCCTTTCGTTATAGAATACAACGTTCGATTAGGAGACCCGGAAGCGGAGGTGGTGGTGCCCCGGATCAAGTCAGATCTTTTATCCGCCATTTTTGATACGGCAAGAGGCGCTCTGAAATCCCAATCTCTCGAAGTTGATCCCCGCAATGCCATTACCGTAATGCTGGTTTCCGGAGGATATCCCGCAAGCTATGAAAAAGGAAAGGTGATCTCAGGGCTGGAAAAATGCGAGGATTGCCTGGTATTTCATGCCGGAACCAAAAATTTTGAAGATAAAGTGATAACTAATGGAGGCCGCGTTCTTTCCATTACTGCCTTAGCCGATACGCTTGAAGAAGCCCGCAAGATGGCTTATCGCGAAGCAAATAAAATTGACTTTGCAAACAAGGAATACCGGGAAGATATAGGGAATGATCTTTTGAATTAATGATTAAAAGAAAGCACATTATTTTTTAATATGAAGAATGAGCACCAGATGTTACCGGCAAAGCGTGATAGATCACAGGTAAGGGTATTCCTTGATTATTTTCTACGGGGGCTTCTTTTCCTGTTTCCCATCGCAGTTACCATTTATGTAATTGTAGCCACAATTCAATTTTTGGATAACCTGATCCCGGTTAGCATACCGGGCCTGGGCCTGATGCTGGTGGTGGGCATTATTACCCTGATCGGATATCTGGTTACGATCTTTCTCCCGGATAGCCTGCTGAGGCTGATTGACCAAATCATGAACAGAATGCCGCTGGTGAATATTATTTATACGTCTATTAAGGATTTGACGGAAGCATTCATCGGAGACAAAAAGAAATTCAAGGTTCCGGTGATGGTAGAAATGACATCAAACGGAGTTTGTAAACTGGGATTTTTAACCCGTGAAAATTTAGACGTGTTGAATGTAAAAGGCTATGTGGCCGTTTATTTTCCCCATTCCTATAATTTTTCCGGAAATCTATTCGTTGTGCCCGTTGAAAAAATCAAGAAACTGGATGCAAACAGCACGGAAACAATGAAATTTATTGTTTCAGGAGGAGTAACAGGTTTTGGTGCTGAGAAGGAAATAGTGGAGGAGGAGTCTGAGAGAAAAATTCCCCGGTAAGATGAACAAGTTGGAAAAATCTGGAGGAAATTAAAATCCAACCTGATAAGGTCTACACCGGGGAACTATTTCAAATGTAGTCTTTTTAAATCTTCTCTCTATAGCATAAATTATTTGAAAACATGAGCCGGTCAGGAACCTGCGGAGTTCTTCACAACCGGTTCAAACCACACCTTTGATTTGCATGAGAGAGTACCCCCATCTTTTTGATTATGATCAAAATATAAATCTTAAACTGCTGGATTTTGCTGCTGCTGAAAATATAACGGGACGAGCCATAGAAATTTTCGCGCATATAGCAAGTGCCCTGGCAGTGTGGCATAAACGTGCTGCCGGGGACAGTACAAAGGTTGCCATCTGGCCCGATCAGGACCTTGTGCAAACCCGGAAGGATTTTCTGCGGGTTTACAGCGACTGGAGCCGGTTGCTGGTGGAAGTCAGTGAGAATGATCTGGAACGATCAGTCATTTATACCAACTCTAAAGGAGAGCGCTATGGCTCCACACTAAGGGAAATCCTGGATCATTTGCTTTTGCATGGGGCCTATCACCGTGGGCAGATCAATCTCCTCCTGCGTCAAAGTGGAACGGAACCTCTGGCTACAGATTACATCTTCTTTCAACGCAAAACATCAGAGCTATAACGCAGAGGATCAGAGAGGACGAACTTTCTTTATCTTTTTGGCAACAGACTGAAAACAATCCTTGCCAGGAAAATCAGGAATTGACAGCCTTTGGTGTAATTTTACAGCCATTTTTTCTCCATATTAATTATCATTTAAATTATGTTAGAGATGCGTTTCAGAGCCCTGCATACCATAGAACAGAATGCGGAACCAAGTACAAATGGGACTGACAAGCGAAAGATCTCAGAACTGTACAATAGCCAGGTTTTCTCCTTAAAGGCGATGAAGAAATATATGTCAGGAGAAACCTATAATGATTTGTTATCCGCTATTCATGAGGGTACAAGCATAGATCCGCAGGTTGCTGATGCCGTGGCCACTGCCATGAAAACCTGGGCCATGGAACGCGATACCACTCATTACACCCACTGGTTTCAGCCCCTTACGGGATTGACGGCAGAGAAACACGATTCATTTTTTGATCTCAAAGATGGAGAAGCTATTGAGGCATTTACGGGCAATGCGCTGATACAACAGGAACCTGACGCATCAAGCTTTCCCAGTGGCGGCATAAGGAATACTTTTGAGGCAAGAGGTTACACAGCCTGGGATCCCAGTTCCCCGGCATTTCTGATGAAAACGCGCGCTGGTGTAACGCTTTGCATTCCCACCATTTTCGTTTCCTACACCGGAGAGGCACTAGACTATAAAGCTCCCCTGCTTCGGGCGCTTCATAACCTGGATAAAGCAGCCGTGGACGTATGCCGCTACTTTGATCCGGAGGTAAAAAAGGTGATCGCAACATTGGGAGTGGAGCAGGAATATTTTCTGGTAGATTCAGCGATGGTATTCGCCCGGCCTGACTTGATGCTGACGGGTCGCACACTTTTCGGCCATGCTCCTGCAAAAGGCCAGCAACTCGAGGATCATTATTTCGGATCTATTCCGGAGCGCGTAAATGCCTTTATGGTGGAGTTGGAGCGTGAGGCCATTCAACTCGGTATTCCCCTGAAAACTCGACATAATGAAGTTGCTCCCGGCCAGTTTGAATGTGCCCCCTTGTTTGAAGAGGTAAACATTGCGGTAGATCATAATGCGCTGCTGATGGATATTCTGGACAAAATTTCCCGCAGGAATCACTTTATATGTCTTTTACACGAGAAGCCTTTTGAAGGCGTGAATGGCTCAGGAAAGCACAACAATTGGTCGCTCAGCACTGATACCGGGGTCAATCTGCTTTCGCCCGGCAGCACATCTATTCGTAATCTTCAGTTTCTTACTTTCCTTCTTAATGTCACCAAGGCCGTTCACGATCACGCACCATTGCTTCGGGCAAGCATAGCCGGAAGCGGAAATGATCATCGGCTTGGAGCCAATGAAGCGCCTCCGGCAATTATCTCCATGTTCATGGGATCTGAACTCACGCGGGTGTTGGATCAGTTGGAACAGGAAAAGGAACACTTTATTGAGGATGCCGGTAATGGCGAGGCTAGCTTTAAGATGGATATTCCTAAAATTCCAAACATTCGCAGGGATAATACTGACAGGAACCGTACATCGCCTTTTGCATTCACCGGAAATAAATTTGAGTTCCGTGCCGTAGGATCGTCTGCAAATGTGGCTTCACCTATGACGGTTTTGAATGCCATTGTTGCCCACCAGTTGAAGTGCTTCAAAGTAGAGGTTGACCAGCTCATTGAAGGGGGAGAGGCCAAAGAAATGGCTATTCTACAGATCCTGAAAAAGTATAATGCGGAATCAAAATCAGTGAGGTTTGAGGGAAATAACTACAGTGAGGAGTGGGTAGCCGAAGCTGAAAAACGTGGATTAGCAAACGTAAAAACAACTCCGGAGGCTTTAGATGCCTATTTATCAGATAAAACCAAAGAAGTTTTTATTGGGAACCGCATTTTAACCGAGCGGGAAATAAAAGCCCGGCATGAAATTACTTTGGATATTTATACGAAACGGACGCAAATAGAATCCCGCTTAACAGGAGAGCTCGCTCTTACGCATATTGTTCCTGCAGCGATCCGTTATCAGAATGTATTAATTAAAAATCAGCTTGGACTAAGGAAAATAGGATTGGAAGATGAAGCAGAAGCGGTTCTGAATACAATTAAGAAAATATCCACTAATGTTTCATTAATTAAAGAAAACGTGAAGAAAATGGTTAACGAGCGGAAGAAAGCAAATGAACTGGAAGATCCGCGTGAAAAGGCTTTGGCTTACTGTCATATAGTAAAGCCGTTCATGGATAACATTCGTTATCATGCGGATAAGCTTGAGATCATGGTAGAGGACAAGCTTTGGCCCTTACCTAAGTACCGCGAATTGTTATTTTTGCGTTAACCGTAAATTAAGTCTTTTTTTAACAGAATTTAAAAATCAGCCTATCTTAGTCCGCACAAATCGAGACCTAATGAGAAAATACCTGCATTACCTTACCCCAATAATTTTCACCATTGCATTGATTTCCTGTAAAGCTTCCCGCGAAGAAGCGGATAAAGCGTACAAACAAAGTGAGTATGCTGTAGCTGCTGAAATGTACAAGAGGTTATACAGCAATAAAGAGTACAACCGAGAGGATAAACAGGAAGTAGCGTTTTTAACTGCAGAGAGCTACAGGCGTGCAGATGAATATCGCCAGGCAGAAATTCAGTATAAGAAAGCGATCCGCATCGGCTATCCTGATCCCATCGCACATTACTACCATGGCCGGATGCTGAAGCAACTGGAAAAGTATGAGGATGCCATCGTCTCATTTCAGAATTACAAGAAAGCTGCTCCCAGTGATACATTAGCCGATTTCGAGATCAGGGCATGTGAGCTTGCGCTGAAGTGGATTGAGGAGGGTTCCCGCTATGAGGTAGAGAATTTCAGGTTTGCCAATAGCAGTGATAATGATTTTGCGCCCATGTATTATAAAAGTGACCGCACAATCTACTTTAGTTCTGACAGACCTGAATCTCAGGGAAATAAAACCTACGGATGGACCGGCATGGGGTACAGCGATATATATTCTATGGATAAAGCCAGGAGCCGCAGGTTCGACCGCTGGGCAAATCCTGCAGCCCTCACCGGAGACGTAAATACAAACTTCAATGAAGGTACACCCGCTTTTAATGAGCGCGGGTCGGTGATGTATTACACGCAATGCAATGGTGCCAATGGAAAAGATTCCACCTGCCGGATCTATGAAGCCAGAAAACGAGGCAAAGATTGGAACGTAGAAGGCCCCTTACCTTTTTGTGCTGATTCAAATCTCCTTGATAGATATGGCCAGCCTTTTCTTTCAGCAGACGAGAGCAAGCTGTTCTTTGCCAGCAACAGGGAAGGCGGACTGGGCGGACATGATATCTGGGTGAGCTTTTATGTTAAAAGAGGACGTACCTGGAGTGATCCCGTGAACTTAGGCCCTACCATAAATACCCCCGGGGATGAATTCTTTCCTTATCACCGCGAGGATACCGTCCTGTATTTCTCTTCTGATTATCACCTGGGAATGGGCGGCCTGGATATTTTCAGAAGTTACGGAACCGGAACCGACTGGACGGAACCTGAAAACCTGCGTTCACCATTGAATTCAGGTGGTGATGATTTTGGAATTACTATTAATGAGTCGGGTAATGAAGGATTTTTTACCTCTAACAGACCCCGGAGCCGTGGCGATGATATTTATTCTTTTATCCTGAACCCACTCATATTTACATTGAGCGGACAGGTTAAGGACCTGAAAACAGAAGAAGTGATTCCCAATGCAATCGTTACACTCATCAGCAGCACCAGCGATGAGCCACAATACGATACTACAGACGAAAGTGGAAGCTATGAGTTTACATTGGATGCTGAGTCGGATTATCAGGTCATGGCGAAAAAGCAACAATACTTTAACAGCAAAGAAGAATTTCAAACCACTGTCGGGCTGAGGGTAAGCACCGATCTATATCAGGATCTATATCTCGATCCGTACATCACCGTTATTACCATTAGCGGTATTTTTTACGATTTGGACAAAGCGTTCATCAGACCTGATGCCGCCAGTGTCTTGGACTCCGTTGTTGATTTGTTAAGCAGAAATCCATATCTCGTTGTTGAAATGGGATCACATACAGATTGCCGGAACACAATGGCATACAATGAGGATCTCTCTAGAAGAAGGGCAGACTCTGCTGTGGACTATTTGGTGAGGAATGGCATTGACAGGCAAAGATTATTTGCCAAAGGCTATGGTGAAACCCAGCTTGCGAATGAATGTGCTTGCGAGGATGGAGCAGGAGCAGGCCTGGGTTGTACTGAAGCTGAACACCAGGCCAACAGGCGGACTACCTTTAGGATTTTAGCAACGGATTATAATCCTGAAACCAAGAACAGCGAAACCGTAAATAAAATGGTGGAAAGCGGAGAACTTGAAGATCCAAATCTTGGAAGTGAGGAGGATATAATCAATGCAGAGAAAAAACGCCTGGAAGAAGAGAAAAAAAGACTGCTTGAGGAACAGGAAAATCCGGAAGGTCCGGCACCTGAAGGCGCAAGTCCTGGAGAGCCAAGTCCTGAAAAGGAAAATAAACCCGGTGGTAGTTCCAGGTATCCGGAATAACCATCAGTTGTAAAATTCGGTGAAAGAGGGATGTGGTAACTAATGCTGCATCCCTCTTTTTTTTGGAAATGTTTTACCCGAAAAGCAACAGGTGGCAGCATAGGGCAGGGGAGCTTCCGTATTAGCCCGGCCACATTAGTCTTTAGAATCCTTCTATTTTTGAATTCAAATTTTACATTAATTATAAAATACCAGTATGACACATCGGCCTTATGACAAACAGATAAAGGAGAGCCTGAAGGCACTCGGAATTTCCACAGAGAATTCAGGAGCCGGCACCGGCCAAAGATGGCTGAAAGGAAGCAGCGCACAGGAGATCCAGAGCTTGTCGCCTGCTGACGGGCATATCATTGCCAGGGTTTCGGCTTGCGATGCTGTACAGTACGAGGAGATTATTGCTGAAGCCAGAAAGGCTTTCCCGGGTTGGCGGGCACTCCCGGCACCCAGGCGCGGAGAAATTGTGCGGCAAATTGGCAACAGGCTCAGGGAATACAAGCATCACCTGGGCATACTGGTGAGCTATGAAATGGGCAAGATATACGAAGAAGGTATGGGTGAGGTGCAGGAAATGATTGACATCTGTGATTTTGCCGTGGGCCTTTCGCGCCAGCTCTACGGACTTACCATGCATTCAGAGCGCACTGATCATCGCATGTACGAACAATGGCATCCGCTGGGGATCGTGGGTATTATCAGCGCATTCAATTTTCCCGTAGCCGTTTATTCATGGAACGCTTTTTTGGCCGCAGTTTGTGGAAACGTAATGATATGGAAGCCTTCTGAAAAAACTCCGCTTTGTGCTGTAGCGGTGCAGAATATCATTGCGCAGGTGCTGAAGAAAAATGAGCTTCCGGAGGGAATATTCAACCTGGCGATTGGAGATGCTAAAATCGGCCAGGCCCTGGCAGCCGATGAAAATGTGGTGCTTGTTTCAGCTACAGGCTCGGTGGGGATGGGGCGCAAAGTGGGCCAGGTAGTGGCCGGGCGGCTTGGCAAAACCCTGCTGGAACTGGGAGGCAATAACGGCATTATCATTAGTCCCAATGCAAATCTGGAACTGGCTCTTAAAGGAATTGTTTTCGGAGCTGTGGGAACGGCCGGCCAGCGCTGCACTTCCACGCGCAGGCTCATTATACACGACAGTATTTATGACGAAGTGCGTGAGAAACTGGTACATGCTTACCAGCAATTGCGCATTGGCCATCCGCTCGATCTCGGGACGCTCGTTGGGCCTTTAATTGATCAGGACGCGGTAAAGATGTACCTTGATGCCATAGAAAAAGTAAAGGCCGAAGGTGGAATTATTGCCCGCGAAGGCGAAAAACTCGAAGGCGAAAAGTATGCCTCCGGATGCTTCGTCAGTCCGTGCATAGCCGAAGCGGATCCGGGTTTCAAAATCGTCTGTGAGGAGACATTTGCTCCGCTTCTCTACCTTATGAAGTATTCGCAACTTGAGGAGGCGATCCGAATCCATAACGATGTGCCGCAGGGACTTTCATCCGCAATCTTTACGAATAGTATGCAGGAAGCCGAGCTGTTTCTGTCTTCCCGTGGTTCCGACTGTGGTATTGCAAACGTGAATATCGGCACCTCAGGAGCAGAAATTGGCGGGGCTTTCGGGGGTGAAAAAAACACCGGTGGAGGCCGCGAATCCGGTTCCGATTCCTGGAAGAGCTACATGCGCAGGCAAACCAATACCATTAACTGGAGCAAGGAATTACCTCTGGCGCAGGGGATTGAATTTGTAATTTGAGAAGCATTCAGGCATTTATTTTTTACTCCGTTTTTTGAATATAAATATTTTGGATTGAGTTTAATTCCAGAGAATAAAAATATTGGCACTGAATATTTTATTTTAACCTGGAAACAGGAGTTATTGAAATACGAGAGCATTTTTATTAAAAGTTCACGGGGCCTGGTTTTTTTGCTTTATCCTCTTTTTTGCCGGAAGGGTCATTCATTTCAACCCTTGTTAGCGGCAGGCTTTCCGGGTAATTTTTCTGAATAAATTCAATAAGCTTTTCTCTGAGGAATACTCTAAGATCCCAGGCCGAAGAAGCATCGCTGGCGCTCACCAATACCCTGAGTTCCATTGTTTTTTCCTTTGCATCCGTTACTTGCAACACGTTCACGCGTTTATCCCAGAGATCTGTAGTCTGGAGGAGCCGAGTTTGTTCCTGCCGTAGCGCACTTACCGGGAAACGATAATCGGTAAGGATATAGACAGTTCCCAAAATTTCCGCGCTGGTACGCGTCCAGTTCTGAAAGGGGTTTTCAATAAAGTATATGGTAGGAACTACGAGCCTTCGTTCATCCCATATTTTGACGACCACATAAGTAAGGTTGATCTCCTCTATCCGGCCCCATTCCCTTTCTACAATCACCACGTCATCAATTCTGAATGGCTGTGTAAGGGCGATCTGGATTCCCGCCAGGATGGTGGCAATAAGTTTTTGCGCGGCAAAACCCAGGATAATGCCGGCAATCCCTGCCGAGGTAAGAAGGCTCACGCCCACCTCCCTCACCTGCGGAAATGTCATCAGAATAATACCGATCGTTAAAACACCTACCAGGAAATGGAGGATATTCTCGATCATGTAAATCTGGGTATAGGCTTTTCTGGCCGCCAGATTATCTGCGGACTGCAGGTCATACTGCCGCATCAATATGATTCGTCCGGCTCGAATTAATTTAATAGTAAGCCAGGCAACGACAAGAATAAATACGATGGATAGCAGATGACGAATCGTGGAGGAAACAGGAAGGGTAAAAGCATCTACAGTTCTGTAAACAATAAAGATTGATAGCAGCACCATGAGCACCCTGGCCGGGCTGTATAGCTGCTGCCAAAACATGAGGACTTTTTCCCGCTCATGGAAAATTCGGCTTTTTTGCAGAAAACGAAACAGCACATAATGAAGGAGGAGAGCGACAATAATGGCCCCTGCTACTATAGCAATATTTACCCAAACTTCTCCGACCATTCGCATGCTTATATTAATGGGTCAAAACCCCGGATTTTTGACCTGGAGATTTTCGCTGTTTTTTAACCTTTATTAATTCGTTGAGAAGCGATTTTACTTTTAATTCATTTTCTATCCGGTACCGGGCGATGCTTTCATCATCTCCTACTTTAATAGTATAGGCGTGGGAAGGCAATACCCCGAAAACGTCCTCATCCGTATCATCATCTCCAATGGCCATCAGGAAATCATGCTGATCATTATTCAGCAGGCTGCGTACAGTAGTGGCTTTGCTGATGCCAGAAATACGTACTTCCAGCACCTTATTTCCCTGTAATAATTCCAGCCTGTGTTTCACGCAGACTGCAGAAAGGGCCTTTATAATGTAGGGAATATGCATCTCCGCAAGGAACTGGTTTGTTTTCCTGTAATGAAATGCTAATGAACAGGTTTTATTTTCGATAAAAGAACCGGGCGTTTTTAATATAAACTGTTGCAGGAGCGAATCTACTTCATCTTTCCAGGATGTATCCATTTCAGCATGTTTGTACCATTCATTGTTGGTTTTAAACCAGATGCCATGTTCGGCAACCAGATCTGCCCCGGTTTTGCCAAACCATTGCTCCAGGCTGGAAAAGTCGCGGCCACTCGTTATAATGAGATCACATTTTTGCTGAAGTTCTTCAATGATTCTCAATATGTCAGGTGTAGGCTCAGCCATTGCCGGGTTTTCATCAAACGGAACCAGCGTTCCGTCATAGCCCAGGATAATCCGTGGCTTGCGGGCCCTTGTAAAAGCTGCTGCAATGGTTTTAGTTACCTGGCCGTTTATGATGCTCCTGGCTCTTTGGTGTCTTTTATCTGCAATTGCGCAAAGGCTACCGGTAAAATCCTGAGCCCATTTTTCCACCGAATTCTTTTTGATATGCGCCTGCATTTTTTCAATTCTTCTTTTCTGTTCATCTTCCGGCATATTGAGCGCATCATATAAAGCGGCCACAATATCCTCTTCGTTATTAGGATTCACCATTATGGCATCGGTAAGTTCACTGGCCGATCCTGCCAATTCGCTCAATATCAATACCCCGCGCTGGTTTTGCTTGCTGGCAATGTATTCCTTCGCCACAAGGTTCATCCCATCTCGCAGAGGTGTTACAAGCCCGATGTCGGACAGATTATATAAAGCCGTCAGGTGCTCAAAAGGAATGGAACGGTAGAAATAATGAACGGGCGTCCAGGAAAGGGTGGAGAACTTCCCGTTAATATGCCCAACCTGTTCATCTATTTGTTCTTTCAGGTTTTTGTAGGATTCTACGTTGTATCGGGAAGGCACGGTTACCATCACCAGCGATACTTTTTCCTTGAGCTCAGGATATTTTGAGAACAGTGCTCCGAATGCCCGGAGCCGCTCCAGGATGCCTTTTGTATAGTCCAGCCGGTCAACAGAAAGGATGAGCCTGAAGCCTCCGAATCTTGCCTTGAACTCCCGTATCTGCCCATTAACAGCTTGATCCTGAGAAGAATTATGAAACTTATCGTAGTTAATCCCCATCGGGAAAGCATCAATAAAACATGAGTGCGTTCGTGTTCTTATTTCACCCAAATTGCATTTATGGCTTAAAATCCGGGAAACTACACTTGCGAAGTGGCGCATATATTCATAGGTATGGAATCCTACCAGGTCAGCGCCTAGCAAACCTTCCAGAATTTCATTTCGCCACGGGAGGGTCCTGAACAACTCGTAGGATGGAAAGGGTATATGCAGGAAAAAACCGATTGGATTATTTGGAAGTCTTTGACGCAGCATTTCCGGTAATAACATCAGGTGATAGTCCTGCACCCAGATAATATCTCCTTCGCTGGCTACCTCGGCCACTTTATCGCAGAACCGCTGGTTCACCTTTTTATAGGATTCCCAATATGCTTTATCATAATCAACAAAACCTGTAAAGCAGTGAAAAAGAGGCCAGATGGTTTCATTGCTAAACCCCTGGTAATAATTCTTTACTTCTGACCTGGACATGAAAACAGCATGATAGCTATCGCCCATTTTTTCGGATACCTCACGTTCCTCTTTTTTGGTGGTGGTGGCAATTCCCGGCCAGCCCACCCATTCCGTCTCCATCTCATTATTAAGAGATGATAGGCCGGTGGCAAGTCCTCCTTCACTTCTATTTATTATATAATTATTTCCATCGCTGCCAACTTTTATGGGCAACCTGTTCGATACAATCAGTAGTTTCTTCATTTGGGAGAGCGGTTTTGCAGGTTTATTTCAAACTCATAATCTTTAATAATTACAATTATGAATATGGATAGGTTGAAGGAAGTCCGCAAAAAATGCAAATCGGATATTTTATGTCCTGAATGTGGTATTTTGTATCTGCGTGGCGCAATGGTTTAGCGGATTTCCAAGCCAACCAGCTTCCGGTTTCTGGCTGTGAAAAATCGCGGGATTATAGAACCGGGAAATGCTTGCGCGATCAGGTAAATAAATATCCCACTTCTTCTTCCGTGAGTTGGAAGCCGCCTTGGTCCGGCAACAAGTCGCTTGCCAGTTCTTTTTTCCTTTCCTGCAGCTTCATGATCTTTTCCTCTACCGTATCCACAGTAATAAAGCGGTAGGCAAATACATTTTTGTCCTGCCCAATGCGATGGGCCCGGCTGATGGCTTGGTTCTCAGTGGCCGGGTTCCACCAGGGATCCAGCATAAAAACATAGCTCGCTGCGGTGAGATTGAGGCCAGTGCCGCCTGCCTTTAATGAGATCAGGAAAACCTGCGTTTCGGGATCCGTCTGAAACTGATCAATTGCTTTCTCCCGTTCTTTACGGTTTCGCTTGCCAATGAGGTAGCTATATTTCAGGCCTTCATCCTGCAGCCACTCCTTATAAATATCCAGGTGCTTTACAAACTGCGAGAACATCAGGACTTTATGGCCCTCACTGATGATCTGATCCAATTGGTTGGTCACGTCCTGAAACTTCCCTGAAGCATAAAGAAAATCTTCTTCATCATAGTTGGTTTTGACCCCATTGAGGTCCAGTTCATCCTCGTCAAAATTTACGAGTGCAGGGTGGTTGGCGATTTGGCGCAGCCGGCTCAGGCTCTTAAGGATGAGAATATTGCTCTTCGCTTTCCCAAACTTCCGGATGTTTTCCAGGATCTGGTTGCGTGCGCGCGACTTCTCTTCTTCGTACAGCTTTTTCTGCCGTGTCTCCATTTCCGTGTAGAAAACCTGCTCGTTGCGTTCGGGGAGTTCCTGCGCAACATCGCGGATCCTGCGCCTCAGGATGAAGGGAGAAATAAGTTTTCTGAGCTTCTCCCGCTTTTTCTCATCCCGTTCTTTCTCAACCGGATATATAAATTCATTTTTAAAATAATGATAACTCCCCAACATGCCGGGGTTTACAAAATTCATTTGTGCCCAGAGATCGCTGATCGAATTTTCGATGGGCGTGCCCGTGAGTACCAGGCGGTGTTGCGCTTCTACTTCAGTGATGGCTTTATAAGTTTTTGACTTTGGGTTTTTAATATGCTGACTTTCATCAAGGATCAGGTAATTAAAACCAAAATGCGCAAAGATGTCAATGTCGTTTCTGAGCGTGGCGTATGTGGTAAGAATAACATCAAAGAGATTAAAAACGCTGCTGTTGCGCGTCCTGTCGAGGCCGGCATGTTTGTACACCTTCATTCCCGGAACGAAACGGGCAATTTCATGCTCCCAGTTGTGGATGAGAGAAAGAGGCATAACGATCAATGCCCGCAACCTTTTGATTCGGGCGAGATCCCGCTTGTATATGCTGAAGAGGTCGAGCTGCGGATCATCCTGGTATCCCGTTTCGCCAATATCAGAGTAGGCTGCCATGGGTTCTTCCTGCGTCTGGCATTCCTTGACGTGTAGCAAAAGGGCAATGGATTGAAGGGTTTTGCCCAATCCCATTTCATCAGCCAGGCAACCTCCCAGCCTCTGCTCCCGCAGATGGTTCATCCAGTTCAGTCCTTCGAGCTGGTAATGGCGTAGCGTGGCCTGCAGCGCTTTCGGTTGTTCTATAGAATGCGTAAAGTCTTCCTGCTCATGTTCTTTCAGTCCGTTGGTTTTCAGGTTCAACAGACCTGCCTGGCTTTTGGCCAGCCAAAGCTTCCCGTCCTCCTCATCGCTCAGTTGGAATACTTCTTTGTATTGAGCAAACCATTCCTCCGGAAGAATTGTGATGGTTTCATCAGGCAATTCAAATACACGGTTGCCGTTCAGGATGTGGTCTCTGAATTTAATAAAAGGAATATTGAATTTTCCGATTTTTACCACGGCCTCAATGTCCAGCCAGTCATTGTCCGTGGTATCTACCTTCATTTTAATTTTAGGTATTTCCAGGCTCACCTGCTTTCCGGACAAAACCGGTTGTTCAATTTCAAACCCAGCTTTTGTTAAAACCGATGTTTTCTTTCTCAGCCAGTCTATCAGTTCATACTGATCCAGCCGTTTTATTTTTTCCCGTTCCAATTCTTTTATCATTCTTTTCTATAGCGTTTCGGGCAGAGCCAGTCGCAATTTCAATTATCCAAATCATTCCTCAGTCCAGTGCAGGTTGCCAAAAACCTTCTCCTAAATATTCCATTCCAATGTTCGTCAGCTTTTCCTGCTGTTCGTTCTCCCATTTCATGTCTCGCAAGGTTTTCTGCACTTTAATATCATCATTGTCACTGACCACCATTCTGATATGGCTTTCCCGCTTGTCATGGCAATAAAATTCCTGGTCACCGTAGCGGAACGTCAGGATCATAGCCGGAGAATTTTGCAGAAAATTCTCACCCATTTTCAGCACAGGGATTGGTTTTGCACTTTGTTCAGCTACCTCAAAACCTTCCGCTTCTACCTGGCTGCTTTTCATTGTTTTTAAAATGAATTTTTTGAAGTAATCTTTTTCAAGCCGTTTAGGAATAGTAATTACTTCAGTCTTTAAAAATGGGAGAAAATTCTTTCCTGTAAGGCTGCCGGCTGTTCGTAAGAGCTTATTTCCAATGATGATCCAACCCGGCTCTGCAGTAATTACATAAACTTGCTTTTGCATCAGATTCACTTCCTTTCCCCCGGTTTTTGGCGTGAGGGTGTAGAGAATTTCATCTCCTGTCCGTTCAAATTTAAATACGGCATCCAACCTGGAGGTGGCCATAGTAAGCGGATTCTTGGTAAACTTATCGGATCGCTTTTCCTGAAGAAACAGGAGGTTTTGTGGAAATCGTCTGTCGCGTTGAAGGTTACCTTCTTCAAGTGTGTAGTCGTGGATCATTTCCAGCATGCGGGCCAGCTTCCGGTCCAGGAAATCACGAACCTGCAATTTCAAGGTTTTATCCAGAAGCACTTGTTCAAGGGTTTTAGGTTTACCCCTGCCTTTTACTACAAATTTTTGTTCAAGTTGTGCAATGGTAGTGGCGCTCCAATATTCAAAGATTTCCTTATGCCAATCCGTCATTTCAATATCGTAATCGCTTACGGTATTAGGATATAGCCGGTGGCAATCATAGCTGTGTTCGCCATCTTCGTCTGTCAGCACAGCATAAGGATCGGCCAGCCAACCTAGATTTTCATCATTGAACAAGAGAAACATTAATTCGTAATGCTGCTCTTTCGTTTTTACTTCTTCTTCTTCAATCACAGGAAGCCTTTTATTTCAACCGGCTAATTTCTGTATAATTTTGAACAGGGGCAAATAAATAATAGCACTCCGAGAGGATCTTATAGATTCTGCCATGAAGCTGCATCCAGCGTTAACGGGGGCTATCATGCTTCTTTTCAGAAAATCCGAAATTTGCACTATGAATAAAATTATTTTCAGGGATTTAGAAAAAATCCGGTATAAAGAAGCATGGGATCTTCAGGAATATTATTTTAAAAATATAGTTGATCAAAAAATTCAGAATAGAAATACACCAGGATATGAAAAGCTAACGAAAAACTATTTACTTTTTTGTGAGCATCCTCCGGTTTATACTCTGGGAAAAAGTGGAGATATTAATAATGTATTATTAAACGAAGAGCAACAGAAAGAAAAGGGTGTTGAATTTTTTAAGATTAACAGGGGTGGCGATATAACTTTTCATGGGCCGGGACAGCTTGTAGGCTACCCGGTGATGGACCTGGAAAATTTTTTTACTGATATACATAAGTATCTCCGGCTTCTGGAAGAAACGATGATCCTTACCCTGGCTGAATACGGTATAGTGGCGGGGCGATACCCAGGCTACACGGGTGTGTGGCTGGAACCGGATGATGAATTCCATGCACGAAAAATTTGCGCGATAGGTGTACGATGCAGCCGCTGGATTACTATGCATGGCTGGGCTTTTAATATTAATACGGACTTAAGCTATTTTAATCATATTATTCCCTGCGGCATCAAGGATAAGGATGTCACTTCTATGGCGAAGGAACTAGGCAAACCTCTCAATATGGCTGAGGTAAAAGCTGTGGTGAAGCACCATTTTGCGAATCTGTTCCATGCTGAGCTGATCAGCGAACCGGCCGTTTAAAAACATTATGAGCTGACAGGAGCATGTCAGAAAATCAGGAACTGTTATGGTGTTTTTGGCCTGGACATACCGATAGCCTGAATTCAAACCGCTGTAAGGTTTCTGGCTTTTACGAAGACAAAAGGCCGCCAGGGAGTTTGAAAAATATCTTTTTTGTGATTCCCGCCAGGGTTTTATCCAATCATTTTATCTGCTTCAGTAAAAGAATTTTGTGCTCAGAAACCACTGCTGAGCGCATAAGCCGGACTATTAATTGAGGTCGCACTTTATGTTTTCGCCCTGTGCAATCTTTCACGTGTTATATTTATGTAGCTATTTACTATTTCCGGGTTTCCTTTCGATATAATTTTACAGCTCCTTAAAATACCGGATAAATACGCAGTGCAATGAAAGATACTTCAAAATATATATTGTTCCTCTGCCTGATGTTCACAAGTGGGGTACATGCGCAAGTGGGTATCGGAACCACGGACCCGCAATCTGCTCTTCATATAGTAGATAGCATTTTCCCACAGCTTGTGATCACTTCTGCCCCGGGCGTGGATTCATCCCTGTTTGGCGTAAACGGTGTGGGCGATTTGAATATCGAAACAAAGGGCATCAATACCGGAAATATAATTTTCCGGCCAAAAGGTGCTGTCGGTATCGGTACTATTCCGGAATTGCAAATGCTGCTTTCACTGGGTAATGATACCGACCGCTTCTCTTTTAATGTAGACGGCTCCAGGCTCCAGATTTGGAACGATGCCAATCCTCCCGTGCTGGTTTTTGAAATTGACTCAGCAGGCCTTGATACCAATGGTGGATTAACGAGCACGAGCCAGCAAGACATGAACTTCTCCCTCGAATCAGGCAGCCCCAATGAGAGCATTCGGCTGCAAACGCAGGATGGATCCGGTTCCGAAACGGACCGTATGATCATAAGCAACTATGAGGACCAGGCCAAAGTAGATATTGTAAATGCTGACCTTGATGTGGACAATGGCGTTTTCTATGTGGATTCTGATAACGATCGTATAGGTATCGGAACGGACGATCCTAAGTCGGTACTGGATGTTCGCAGCACTACAAGCGGAATCCTGATGCCCAGGATGAGCACCGTCCAGCGAACCGGTTATTCAAATCCTCAGGAAGGATCAATAGTGTATGATGTGACCGATGATCACCTTTATCTATACGATGGATCTACCTGGAAACAACTTGATTAATTAAGAATATGAATTACTATTCTAAAATATTTGTCTCGCTTAGTGCAATATTTTGTTGCGCATTGGTAAGCATCTATGCCCAAACAGGAATTGGGACCACTAATCCGAAGAGTCCGTTGCATATAGTTGATGCACAATTCCCGCAACTTACGATTGCTTCAGCCAGCGGACAGGACTCTGCTACCTTCGGTGTGGATACTTCAGGTGGTCTCGTTCTGACAACCGCAGGCAACAACAATGGAAATATAATCCTCCAGTCTCAGGGAGGAGTGGGGATCGGGACCCTGCCAGATAAACTGTTCAGCATTGGCAATAGTACCGACAAGTTTTCTTTTTCAGTTTCCGGATCCAGGCTTCAGGTGTGGAATGATGCCAATCCCCCTGTATTGGTATTTGAATTTGATTCTGCCGGTACTAACCGGTTCAATGCTCTTAAAACCACTTCAGCCTCCGACATGGAAATTTCCCTGGAATCCGGCAGCAGCAACGAATCCATGATCTTCCAAACGCAGGATAGCAGCGGGCAACTTACGGATAGGATCATCTTGGATAACTTTACCAATACTTCAGCTTTGGATATTGTAAACGCAGACCTGGATGTTGACAATGGTGTCTTTTACGTGGATTCAGAAGATGATGAAATCGGCATTAATACATCCAGCCCCCAGGGCATTCTGGACCTCAGTAATTCAAGCGAGCCTATGATTGTACCAAGACTTAGCAGTACGCAAATCCTGTTATACCTCAATCCTAAAAAAGGAGAGCTCCTTTTTGATACTACTTTAAATCTCTTGTATATTCATAATGGACTGATATGGAAGCAATTAAATTAATTATAAAAACCTGTATCATCCTTTGCTCATGGTTTGCCTTCACGGCAACTCATGGTCAGGAAATGACTAACATGGGTGTATTTACTGCGGGGGAAACCTCTGATATTAAAGTATCAGGACTGTCCAATGAAGGAACGATAACCGGTGAAGGTGACTGGACGATTGAGGGTTCCGTAACCAATGAAGGTAGTGCTGACCTGGACGGAAATACAGTGGTGTACTCCCCTGACCTTGCTATAATAGGCGGAAGCAACTCCATTACATTTAGCAACCTGGAGATCAATGTCCCGGACAGCGTCATGCTCACAACACACATCGTGGTAAAGGATACACTTAGGTTGATCAACGGTATGCTGAACATCAATGGCTATTCCATCAGCCTTGATTCCACCGGACTGCTGACAGGCGAAGCCGAGACCAGAAGGATATATGGAGACAGCGGATTCATTTACCTCGGTAACCAACATTTCGTAAATGAACAATCCTACATAAATGTGGGCGGACTGGGCATTGACGTAAACTTTAAAGGGCAAACCAATCCGGGTGCTGTGGACTTTATCCGGCACTATACCACCACAGGTCTGGCCGAGAGAATTGTACAAATAACTCCAGAGGTGAACAGCGCGCTTGAGGCTGATGTCATTTTGCATTATTTTGACAGCGAAATTGAAGGGGACGAAAATCTGCTGGAGTTGCACGAATCCACGAGTGGCAGTACGGGTTGGGCAAAAATTCCGGCTACGCTGAACACCAGCACAAATACAATGGAGTTCACGGATCGGACTTCTCTTTACTATTACGGTTTCACTAGTACTTCAGCCTCCGCTCCGTTGCCTGTGGAGTTGCTGTCTTTCAGCGGAGAAAAGCTGAAACAGGCGGTAAGGCTTGAATGGCAAACGGCTTCAGAACACAACAATGATCATTTCATTATTCAGCGATCGGCTGACGGAGTGCAGTTTTCAGAAATCGGAACAATGAAAGGAAAGGGTACTGCACACCATACCAGCACTTATGAATACATGGATGTTTCGCCATTGGCCGGTATAAATTATTATCGTCTCCTGCAAAAGGATAGTTCCGGACACGGAACCTATTCGGATATTATAAGTATTCACTTTGGCAATGATCTGTCTCAGGCTTTTTCAATTTATCCCAATCCCATTTCGCACGATGCGCAACGGCTGTACCTGCAGTTGCCTGCTGAAGATGCGGCTGTTATCACCATTTTCAACAGCCAGGGAAAGGTAATTCTGCATGAAGCTTCCGTTGCAACGGCCCTCGTTGAAATAGATATGAAAAGACTAAATGCCGCTCCCGGTGAACTTCTCTTCATAAATGTGACATCGTCAGTCTCTCAGTTCTCCTGCAAACTTGTTGTCCACTAAATTTTCTCCTATCCATGTATTTCATCAAAACCTATGTCCTTCTCCTCCTGCTTTGCGGGAATTCATTGCTCTGTGCACAGCCGACTTCCGAAGCAAGTGTTCAGCACCTCATCAAAGGCTATCAACTTGCAGCAGAGATGGAGGACTATGAAGCCGCTAAAATTCAGCTCATCCAGTTACTGGCGCTGACGCCCCGGCAGCCTTATTTCGCAGCGCTCCTGAAACTGTGCTATCAGAATGGTGATTATAACCAATGTGTGAAACTGGCGCAAAAGTTTAAAACATACAATTTCGAGGACAACGCATCAACAGAGATCCTTGCCTATTCCAATAAGCAACTTGGCTTTAATTCGCTGGCGTTGTATCATTTCGAAATGTTGTATCAAAATACCAGTGAAGTGCTATATCTGTATGAAATGGCACAGGTGCAACTGCTGCTAAATCAGTTGGAGGCCTTTACGCAATCCATAGAAAAGATCACCAGCAGCAAGGCGGCTGAATCAAAGACAGTGAGCATTTCCTTTACCGGCAGGGACGGAGAGATAGTTCGTCAGCAGGTGCCGGTCAAAGCTGCTGCATTCAACCTGAAAGGCCATGCATTACTGAACCAGCGCAACCGGAAAGAAAGCAAACAATACTTTATAAAGGCGCTGGAAATAGCACCAGATTTTACCCTCGCAAACGGAAATCTAGCTTCAACAAAATTCAGCTTGTTTTAAATGGTACACGTGAAATCAGGATTTCTGACGCTTGCCATTGTAATTTTCTCATTTAGTGCAGTTGCGCAGGTACATAATTTCAGGAACTACTCGGTAGAAGAAGGGCTGGAGCAGAGCCAGGTACTGGATATAATGCAGGACCGGGACGGGTACTTGTGGTTTGCGACTTATGGCGGACTGAACCGGTTCAACGGCAAGGAATTCAGCAGCTACACGGTAAAAGAAGGACTGAGCGGAAACCAGGTAAGAGCGGTGTATGAGGATCATCGTGGGAGGATATGGGCCGGAACCTATGGCGGAGGGATCACCATTCTTTCCCGTGGAGGAGAATTTCGCGATACGTTTTACACCGAAATTTTGAATACTGCCAATAAGCGGTTTCCGAAAGATTTCATATTCGATATTAATGGCGACAAAAACCATGTATATATCGCTACGAACGGTTCAGGGCTCGTGGTCTATTCAAATGATACCTTCAAAGTGCTTGATGAACAGCAAGGTTTCCCGACTGACCGGGCGTATACGGTTCTTCCTGTAAATGAAAACGAAGTATGGGTGGGTACATGGAAGGGACTGTGCAAATACAATCCACTGACAGGTGATCTTGTGACTTTCACCACAGCCAATGGACTTCCGGATGACAGGGTGGTAAGCCTGCATGTAGATAAGCAAAATAACCTGTGGTTGGGAACCTATGGTGGCGGCATGGCAGTCATTGATCTTAATGATCCAAAAGATTACGAATTCACCCCGCTCCCGGTAAATGACGAGTTGCCTCACAAAAGCATTGTGTCGCTGGCCGAAGATGCTGAAGGCAATATCTGGGGCGGAACCTATGGCGGTGGCGCCATTCGAATCAGGAAAAGCAATAGCATTGGCCTTCCGCCCGTGGTCGAAGTTTTCAATGAAAAAAATGGGTTAAGCAATAACTATATATGGTCACTGCACTGCGATTCCGAAGGAAGTATCTGGCTCGGAACTAACGGAGGAGGTGCTATGAAATATGGCACCGGGCGTTTCTCGTATACAGGTCATGATCAAGGACTGATCAATGACAAAGTATTCGCAATTGAAGCAGACAATGATCACCTCTATGTAGGTACGCTGGAAGGAATTACGTTGTTTAAAACAGATGGAAACCAACTCAAATTTGTTGAGAATATCACTGATGAACTCCCTGCCAAGCACGTTTGGAGCATCCTCAAAGATAGCCGCAGACGCCTATGGATAGGAACTGGAGAGGGATTGCTGCTAAAGGAAAACGGGCACTCCCGGATATTGGCTGAGGAAGAAGGTATCAGCAATAACGTGGTCAACAAAATTTGGGAGGATTCTGACGGGATCATCTGGTTTGCCACGAATGCCGGCATTTCCATTTTCCGGGAGGGGCAGCTTATTGATCTTACTAAACGCAAGGAAGGGGAAGGAGATAAGGAACCGAAAGAATTGCAGGGGCTGCATCTTTCGCGGCATCAGTTTCTTGACATTCATATTGACCGTGAAGATCATATATGGTTTGCATCCAATAAAGGTCTGATCACTTCACCTCGCAAAGCTTTTCTTCAGCAGCCTGATTCGTTTATAAAGATTACGGAAGAGAACGGGCTCAGCCAAAATATGTGCTTTACGTTGGCTGAAAATCCGGAGGGCGATCTACTCATCGGAACTTATGGCGGTGGGATTAATCTCATTCCGCAAAAGGAGATCACCAAACTGAGAAATGGCAACCTGCCAAAAATCAGGCACATCACTACGGAAGAAGGCCTTACAGATAATTCCGTGATTTCACTGATCTTCATTGAAGATGGTAAGTACCTGATAGCTGGGACCAATCGCGGAATTAATAAAATCACCTATAAAAGCCTGAATACCGCAGAGCCGGAGATCAAACAATTCGGGCGGGCCGAAGGCTTTATTGGCCTGGAGTGCAATCAAAACGCTATTTACAGGGACAGCAGGAATAATGTATGGATCGGGACCATCAAGGGGCTGATAAAATATGACCCCTCTGAAGACAGAACAAATCTGGCCGTTCCACAAATTAAGATAAACCAGGTTTTAGTACACAGGAAGCCTTATGATATAGGTAAACAGGAAGAATTTAAGCACGGACAGAATCACTTCACGTTTTTGTTTGACGGGCTTAGCTTCCATATTCCGGAAAAAGTAAGATTCCGGTATAAGCTGGAAGGCCTTGAAGAAGAGTGGTCACCTCCGGTAAAAGAGAATTTTGCCACGTATCCGAATATTCCGCCCGGCAACTATATCTTCAAGGTGAAGGCAATGAATAATGATGGGATCTGGAATGAATTACCTGAGGCGCTGACCTTCACGATCCATCCTCCGTTCTGGCAGACGTGGTGGTTTTACCTGCTCAGTTTCCTGGTTCTGGTGGGGCTTATCAGCCTTGTATTCCGGTTCAGGTTGATAAAGCTGCAACGCGATAAACGCCTGCTGGAAATGAAAGTGAGTGAACGCACCAGCGAATTACAACAGGCTTATGTGGAACTGAAGCAGCTACAGAAATTTAAAGAAAGCATGATGGAAATGGTGGTGCATGACCTGAAAAACCCGCTGAATGCGGTGCTGGTGAGCGCCCGGAAATTTCCTTCCACCAAAACAGCCGAGCACATTTACCAGGCCGGGCGCCAAATGTTGAACCTGGTCCTGAATATTCTTGATGTCCAGAAATTTGAGGAAGCCAAAGTGCAGCTTAAGCAGAGCAAAGTTCCATTTCAGGAACTGATCCAGGAGGTTATGAATCAGGTTGAGTTCCTCGCTACACAAAAGGGTGTTATGCTAAAATTTGAGATTATGCAAAATACCCTCTGCAATATTGATCATGAACTGGTAGGAAGGGTGCTGGTGAATTTACTCACCAACGCCATAAAATTTACGGCCACTGGCGGAACCGTAACAATCCGTGCTACTCTGCAGGAAGAAGGCGTTTATAATGGCTTTTTGAAAACTGAGATCATTGACACGGGGATAGGTATACCGCCTGATAAGATAAACCTGGTATTCCAGAAATTCGGGCAGGTGCATTCGGTAAATTCTGGCGAGGCTAAATCTACAGGCATCGGCCTCACTTACTGCAAGATGGTAGTAGAGGCGCATGGCGGAAAGATTTGGGTGGAATCTGCTGAAGGTGAGGGCAGCAACTTCCAGTTTGTGCTTCCTGCAGAACTCATGGATGTCCCCGCGCCTGAAGCCGCTATGCTGCAAAACCGCCAGGAAAAGGAATTATCTGAGGATCTGCAACTCGAAGAAGAACAGCACAGGGAATTGCAGAATCATCTGCTGGAGTTGGGAGCACTGAAAGTCTATCAAACCAGCGAGAGCGTCAGGATCCTGGAGTCTATCGAAGAAATGAAAATTGAAGCCATCAATCACTGGTTGAACCGCCTTGAGCAATCCATTTATAACTGCGATCAGGCAGGATATGAAGAAATCCTCCAAAAGCTTATCGCCAGAATAAAAAAGACGAATGAAGTATAAAATATTAATCGCAGATGATGAGCGCAGCTACCTGCAGCAAATGATCTCCATCCTGAATCAGGCTGAAGAAGAATTCAGCGTATACTGTGCACCCAATGGCGTGATTGCCTGCGAAATTGCCCTGGATGTAGAACCGCATCTCATTATCACAGACTGGGTAATGCCGGAGATGGACGGGCTGGAAACACTTAATTTCCTGAAGAATCATGAACGGACGGCAGAGATACCCGTATTGATGATTACAGGCCTTACCTCTCCTGAAAAACTACAGCAGGCATTCGCGGCTGGCGCCATTGATTTTATTACAAAACCATTTGAAGAAACAGAGATCCTGGCCAGGATCAGATCGGTGCTGCTCACAAATTTAAAGACAAATTATTACCATCAGAAAGTACTGGATCAGAAGCAGAATATTGAAAGGGTAAATCGTGAACTTGAGAAATTTATTTATTGCTCTTCCCATGATATTAATGGACCCGTGGCGTCAGGACAAGGCCTGCTGGAACTGATGAGTACGGCTGAGAAATTTGAAGAAGTAAAGGGATATTTCCCGCTGCTCAATTCAATTTTTGACCGCATGCACCTCATCGTGATTGGTCTTACCCGGTTTGGCGAAATCCGCAAAAAAGTAATTGTGCATGAACAGTTACAACTGGATACGATGATCAGGAGCCTGGTTTATTCTGAGGAAAAAGAACAGGAGCATTCTGCTGAATTATTTCTTGACCTGCGCGAACAACAAATTCTTTCAGACCAGTTTCTATTTAATGAAATCCTGAAACCCTTGATCCGAAACAGTTTCATGTATTTTAAGGGGCCTGACCCTATGGAAATACACATTTCAATTTTCAGAGAAGAAGATCAGTATATAATGACATACCGCGACAATGGCCCCGGTTTCGAGGAAAAGCTCAATGAGCATGTCCTGGAGATGTTCAGCAAATGCACATCATCCACCACCGGTTTGGGGCTGGGCCTGTACCTGGCACGCACTGCTATCCAAAAACTCAAAGGCACCCTGAAGGCCAAAGGAAACCCAGGCCGGGGTGCTGAATTTACGGTATCATTTCCCGTAATTAAAACTGCACAGTTGGAACCTGAAGAAATGAAGGTATTCAGCCTTAGGGCCTGATGTTCTGTAACAAATAAAAATTGCCCGGCTCAGGAGTTTCACTGAACTTTGCCTCTTCATTAAACGATTATCTTTTTCGTTTAAAAACCAAAACAAAAAACGATTATGAAGAGGAATATAACGGGTTTGTTACTGGGGTTATTCGCCCTTACAACATTCAGTAGTTGTGGTTATAACTCAATGGTATCCAAGGATGAGGCAGTTACAGCACAGTGGGGCAATGTAGAAGTTGTATACCAGCGCAGGGCCGATCTCATTCCAAATCTTGTGAATACCGTAAAAGGCGCAGCCGACTTTGAGCAGGAAACGCTGACACAGGTAGTGGAAGCGCGAAGCAAAGCTACAGGCATCAATATCAGCGCGGATGAGCTTACACCCGAAAATATTCAGAGATTCCAGGAAGCGCAACAGCAGCTTTCCGGTGCGCTGAGCCGCTTGCTGGTATCGGTAGAGCGATATCCTGAAATTAAAGCCAACCAGAACTTTCGCGACCTGCAGGTACAACTTGAAGGCACGGAAAACCGCATTTCTGTGGAAAGACGAAAATTCAATGATGCTGTGAGAGATTATAACAGCTACATCCGCAAATTCCCGAACAATATGACAGCGGGAATATTTGGTTTTGAAAGCAAGGGCTACTTCGAGGCGGATGCAGGTTCAGAAGATGCTCCGGAAGTTGAATTTTAATAACTATGGCAGAGGCAAAAGAATTTATTGGTCTGGATGGCAGGCAGGTGATTGAACAGGCTATTCGCGAAGCGGAAGAAAGCACTTCAGGCGAAATACGTGTTCACATCGAAGCCAGGCTTGAGGAGGAAGAAGTGAAGGACCGTGCGGCCCACCTGTTTGCCGCGCTCAAAATGCATAAAACCAAAATGCGCAATGGCGTCCTGTTTTATTTGGCCTATGAGGATCATCAATTTGCCATTTTGGGCGATAAAGGCATAAACCAAAAAGTACCGGATGATTTTTGGGAGCATATTAAAGATGAAATGCAGGCCGAATTTAAACAGAGCCGGTTTGCCGCTGGCCTGGCCAAAGGAGTAGAAATGGCGGGCGAGGCATTAAAGCAATATTTCCCCTTGAAAAAAGACGATATAAATGAACTTCCTGATGAAGTTTCCTTCAGAAAATAAGTGGCTTTTCCTGCTGCTTTTATTTCCCTGCTTACTCACCGCCAAAGACCTCCCGGAAAAAACGAAACGCCTGGTGAACGATTATGCGGATGTGCTGACAGAGCAGCAAGAGGCTGAACTGGAACGGTATCTCGTGGCCTACAATGATTCCACCACTACCCAGATTGCCATAGTAATAGAGCGATCGCTTGATGATGAAGCACTGGAAGACTACACCCAACGACTAGCCGAAAGCTGGGGAATTGGCCAGCAAGGCAATGACAATGGCGTCTTAATCTATGTGGCCAAAGACGACCGGAAAATGCGGATTGAGGTTGGCTACGGACTGGAACCGGTGATCCCTGATATCCTTGCGGGCCGGATCATGGATAATTACATGCAACCACAGTTCAGGAAGGACAATTATTACCAGGGCCTGTGGGACGCCAGTACCGTGCTGATGAAACTGGCCAGCCAGGAATTCACAGCCGCAGACGTAAAAGGCGGAGGCAAAAAAGAGAGCCCCCCAATCCTGATCATTGTGCTGCCCTTTATCATCATCCTTATCATATTTCTTGTGGGTATACTGAGCTGGCGCAGCAAAGTAAAAGGGCTGATGCATTCCCGCAGTCTTGGCTTCTGGGCGGCAGCCGCGTTGCTCAGCACAATGGCTTCTAAGCGCGGCCGCAATTCCACAGGCTGGGGAAGCTTTCATAGCGGAGGCGGCTCCTTTGGCGGTGGCCGGGGAGGCGGTGGATTTGGCGGCTTCGGTGGCGGCAGTTTCGGTGGCGGTGGCGCCAGTGGAAGCTGGTAATTTTATCTGCAGAGTTTATAAACGCCACCTGGATTCACTTCAGCTCTTCCAGCGCACGTTCCAGAATTGTATCAATTCCCCTGATCTCATCATCTTCCCGCAATTCTGACTGAATATCAGGAGGTATGCCGGCTTCTACTATAAGATCATTTACACTGATGGTTTGGCTCGAAGAAAAGCGATAGTGCCAACCATTCGGCAACTCACTGTAATAAGGATATCCTCCTCCGCCTCCGGTAGTATCGCCAATAAGGGTGACATGGGGAAGCGCAGACATGATCACGGCAAAATCATTGGCGGCACTGTAGCTGGAGCGGTTTGTAAGCACAGCCACAGGTTTGGTGAATTGGAGTGGTCCTTCCGGCCGCAGGTATTTGGGTCGGGGTTCGGAGAAATCATCATGGCCGGGACCATTCTTAAACCGTTCAAAATACACTACCCGCTCAGAAGCAGTAAAACGGCTGGCCAGACGATCGCTATTGGCCGTACTTCCCCCACCATTATCCCGAACGTCAATGATGATCCCTTTCAGATGCTGAAATTTCTTCAGTACATAATCTATGTTCTCAGGATAAATAGTGCTTCCGAAGCTGCCGCAATAAATATAGCCAATGCTGTCAATCATCTTGTTCAGGAGCGGACCTGATCGTTCGTAATCATTCTGCAGGTAATTGCGCTCAAGCAGGGAAAAATTAAAATTCTGCGGACTTCCAAGATACCATTCCCAGTTTCGCGAAATATCAAAAGGAGTGAACAGATTCACATGGCCATCACGCAATTCAAAGAGCATTTCACTCATCACATCAAATAGTGCCTGATCGCTCATATCATTGGATATACGCGGATGGTATACATTATAAACCGAATCCCAGTCAATATTTTTAAAAGTAAAAAATGTGTATTTGTGATCTAATGTCTGCCATAGCTCCTGAAAATTATTTTCAGGTGTATTGTCCGGGCCGGGTTCCATCAAAAGTTTTTCGCATGAAAACAGTAGCGGAAGGAGAAAAAGCAGGAAGATCGGTCGCTTCATTTTTACAGGTTAAAAAGGGTGGAGAAAGTGATGGAATGAAAACCTGCCTTTACCCTGTTGATCTCTATTTTGCTATAACTGTAATAATCCCAGCTATAGCCGAGGCGGAGTGCATTTCCATTATTCAGAAAATAGGTGCCGCTCAGCTGTGAATTCAACCGCAGCAGGTGATTTACCGAAACGAATTCTCCGCTGCGCAAAGCACTGCCTGTTAATGAATATTCTTCAGGATCATACTTCTCCACAGCGGAAGAGGCGAAAGCCGGGCGAAGCGCAAAAGATAGGAATGGTAGCCGCAACTGCCAGTCAAGATCGAACCGGTGTTTGAGCACCTGTAACTTCCGTTTCAGGTTTCCGGCAGCCGCCAGTGAAGAGAAAAATTCATAGTTGTAATCATTATTTGAATAAAGAGAATGTTGCCTCACGGTAGCGACATTCATCAGGCTTCCGCCCGAATAAACAATATATTTACGGTTGTCAGAACTCCAGGTTTCCGGCATGAAAGTATAGTCCGCGTCCGCTCTGATAGTAAAGGCGTCAGCACGGCTGAAACCACTGGTGGCCGGCTTTGCGTTTCCTCCCGCAATGCTCAGCATTACAGCCTGTATCCCTTTTGCCGTCAAGGTCTCATACCCAGTAATAAAGGAGAAGATGCTGCCTTTGTACAACAAGGGTGACATTCCTTCGTCCCTCATTTGTGCGTAATTCCAGCCTCCGGAGAGATTCACCCAATGATGCTTTGCTTCCTGCGCACTCAGCATGGCCGGCAACAGCCAAAGCGCAAAAAGAGATAAACCCGGATAAACCTGATAGAACTTTATCATTACTCTTGTTTTAATTTAGAAAAACTTACATACCCATTTTCCGGTGCATTTCTGCCGCTCATAATATTGCACTATTTTCGCTCCATCAGCGCGTGAAAGCAAGGTGTACGGAGCTTTCAATGGCAGTATTAGTTTTTTCCTTTACGCTTCAAAATGCTGATGAAGTCCAGGGTTATTTTAGTAAAACATTAATTTAAAAAACCAATTCAAAATGACAGCATTCCCACGTTACTTCTTTACGCTCATATTCGCTCTCATGTTGGCTTCTCCGGTTTTTGCGCAGTCGCCAAATGAAAAGATCGAAATAATGAAAACCGATATCACCAGTGTGCAAAATTTTAATGCAGAGATGGTAACAGTATATGGTGTATCATTAGGGATGCTACAACATGAAGCATTAGAGATACTACGGAAAAATGACAATCTTTTTGTTAAGATTGATAATTACAATGAATACCGGGTATATGTTTATGATAAAAATGAAGAAGGCGAAAGGAATGAACCCATACTTTATTATATATGGGAGAAAGGCGCTACCGGGCTTAAAATGATCACCTTTTTTACCCCAAGCGTGGAATACCTTGTAGGGAACACCAAGGACCTATTGTCGCTGCAAACGCTTGACAGCAACTCTGGCATCTGCAAAGAATTTCTCGGAAAGTGTAATTATCAGAAAGTTACGCTTGATATTCCTTCTATTGAAATGAAACATACAGCCTTCTATTTCGTGGAGCGTGGCCTCAAAGTAACCAAGCGGACGGACGAGGGCACCAGTGATGTGGTTTTCTGCATTTACCGGGACGATCTCAGTACTTCAATGAAATAGAATATTTTTATGCCTTCTTTCTCCGGCATTTAGCTTCCGGGCGCATACATCGGATTTTTTTATTAATTCTGCACCCGAAATTTTCCCCAACCTTTAGCCTACCTTAAACAGGAATGGAAACTTCTCCCATCCTGGCGCACTACCGTAAGAACCTGCGGCTTGCGCTTCCCATTGTTGCCGGAAATCTTGGCCACATGCTCGTTACGCTGGCTGACAGCATAATGGTGGGTCAGGTAGGAACTGTTCCTTTGGCGGCAGCTTCACTGGCGAATAGCATTTTTATGGTGGTCCTTGCAGCCGGGCTGGGGGTATCTTTTGGCATTACACCATTGGTGGCGGCTGCTGATGGCCGCGGTCATACCAACCGCTTTGCCCGTTTGCTCACAAATTCCCTGGTCGTTTATACAGCAACTGGCGTTTTGCTTTTCATCGTCATCTTTTCCGTTTCCCGTTTTATTCATTTTCTTGACCAGCCTCCTGAAGTAGCGGCTCTTGCTGTTCCGTACCTCAATATAATTATGCTGAGCCTGGTACCCCTCATGATCTTTCAGTCGTGCAAGCAGTTTGCTGAAGGGCTGTCGCTCACCTCGCAGGCTATGATCATTGTTCTGGGAGCCAGCCTGCTTAATGTGGTACTGAACTATATCCTCATATTTGGTCACCTGGGGTTCCCGGCTCTCGGCCTTAATGGAGCAGGATGGGCCACACTGATTTCGCGCGTTTTGATGGCAGCGGCAATGGCGGGATTCCTGGCGCTCCCGGCTATTGTAAAGCGTTACCGGCTAAGCTTTTCTTTTCGCAACTACAGCGGAATACTTGTATCAAAACTGCTGAAACTGGGCGTCCCCATTGGAATGCAAATGACTTTTGAAGTGGGAGCATTTGCGGGCGCAGCGGTTATCATCGGATGGCTGGGCGCACAGGAGTTGGCGGCTCACCAAATAGCCCTCACGCTGGCCGCCACTACTTACATGATGGCCCAGGGACTGGCGGCTGCCGCTACGGTCAGGGTCGGGAACCAGCTTGGCCTACGGAATTATCATGAACTCCGAAAAGCGGTTTTTTCCATTTACCAAATGGTGATATTTTTTATGGGATTTATGGCTGTGTTTTTTATCCTGGGACGCAATTGGCTTCCGGCTTTTTTCGTGGAGTCTGCGGAGGTCATTTCAATTGCATCAGGCCTGCTCATTATTGCCGGTCTTTTTCAGCTTTTTGATGGAATGCAGGTAACCGGTCTCGGGGCATTGCGCGGGATGGAGGATGTTACTATTCCTACGGCCATCACGCTCATCGCCTATTTTGTTATTGGATTGCCAGGAGGATATATCCTTGCTTTTCCCCTGGGAATGGGCGTGAATGGAATGTGGATGGGCTTGCTTTCGGGGCTGGGCACCGCTGCGTTGTTCCTTACCTGGCGCTTTCATTTAAAATCGAAAGCGCGACTGGTCAGCCAGCCTTCTGAATAATTATAAGGAAGTTTCTTGCAGAACTCTTTTTTTGGGCACCTGCCGGTTTTTCCCCAAGTGATGAATTCTCAGACGTTCCTGATACGCGGTGTATTTTTGCATTAAAGAAAAAAGGGAAATTTTGGATAAAACCTACGAGGAAAAGTATCATCAGCTTGAGGAAACCAATTGGTGGTATGAAGCCAGGCGCGATATGGTGCTGAAACTTCTGAGCAATAATTCGAAACAAAGCAATATTCTTGAACTGGGATGTGCAGGAGGACCGTTGCTGAGAAAGCTGGCAACGCTGGGTTTTGAGCATGTCCAGGGCATTGACATCAGCGAAGCAGCCATCAGCGTCTGCCGGAAGCGGGGCATTATGAACGCGCAGGTAATGGATGGTACCCGCCTCGATTTCCCGGATCAGCATTTCGACCTGCTGATCGCGTCAGATGTTCTGGAGCACATTGAGGCTGAAGAGAAGGCTTTGCAGGAATGGAACCGTGTGCTGAAACCCGGAGGTCAGGCCATTATTTTCGTCCCTGCCTTTCAGTGGATGTGGAGCGGCCATGATGAGGTGAATCATCACTTCAGGCGCTATACCCGAAATGAACTGGTGGAAAAGCTCATGCAAAACGGTTTTCGCGTTACGCGGAGTTCATATTGGAACCTGGCGTTGTTTTTCCCGGCAGGAGCGATTCGATTAATTCTGAGAAATTTTTCATCTTCAGAAATGGATAAAAATCAGCATCCAAAAATAAATCCTTTGGTTAACGATTTTCTTGTTAATTTAATTAAAATGGAAAACAGGTTTTTAGAAAAAGTTAATTTTCCTGTTGGCGTCAGCACATTTGCTGTGGCCAAAAAGTTATAGATCACCTGTTCCGTACTTTGCAAATTTTTCGTTTACGTCCATTTTAATAAGCTGCATTTCATAATCATCAAAGATTCCCTGTTTATAATCTTCTTCTAGTTTTTGTCGCTCTGCACTATTTAAGCCGGCATAACTGACTTTGCCTTCTTTCGTTAATAGTTCGGGAAATATGTCTTTTGCTTTTTCTGTAACGTGGTTATTTACCTCCAAAGGATAGAGGTTTATTGCTTCGCGTATGATCAGCCAATCTGCAGGCAAGCCGTATTTCCGGGCTTTGTGTAATACTTTATCATGCCAGGTGGAATTGGATTTAATGCGCATCGTCATGGGTTCAAGAAGTTCATTAGCCCAGCTAAAGAATGCAGCTCTTTCTTTATGGGGAAGCTCAACCCGGTAAATGGATAAACCTTTGTGTTCCCCGATTCTACTGCCCAATACCTGTTTAATGGATGGGAATTGAATAAAGCTGGTGTCGTTGATAACCGCATAATCAATATTAAGATACAAATGAAAAAGGTGGTATTCCTCCGGCAAATAAGGAGAAAGGGTATGGCCTTGCCGGTTGCTCAGATAAAGAGAAATATTAAAGCTTTCGTCATAAGCCGAGTAAATAATATCCTTCTGCGAAATTTGAAGTGAATCAAGGTAAGGTTCCAGGTCGAAGTAAGCGGAAAAACCGGGCGTTGCTTTGTAGCGCTCCTTGTGCATATTGCGGGCATACACGGCTGATACCAGGAACAGAATTGCCAGCCCCGCTAACGTTAAATTTCTGATCAATGATTTCTGTTTTTTTAAATAATCAGTAATTAATAATAAAAAGAAATAACCTGCCGGAAGCAAAGCAATAATATAATAATCATGGTCACGAAACTGAAAACTCATGAGCAGATAATATGCGAGCGAACCCAAAAAAACAAGCCATGAAATTATTAAAAGTAAACGATCAACCTTTTTTCTGAATATTAATGAAGAGATTGCTGCTGCGGCAATAGCTATAAGGGTGGCCAGCGAATAATACGCAGGCCCCCAGATCATAGCGGCACCTTTTGCATATCGTAAAAACTCCATCAGAGATGGCGCGGGCCGCGCCTGAAGCAGGAAAAATCCTGAGAGATACTCCTTGTTCAGGTAATTGGCGTATCCATACCATGCGGCAGTTAGTGCCAGGGCGAGCAACAGCATTCCGGCTACAATATTCTTTTTATTATAAATCTCCTGACCCGTTTTATTTTGAATGAATTTTAAATGGTACAATCCAATTATTAACAGCATCGCAATTATGCTTATCGCAGAAACTATTTTAATTAATGAAGCCAGAGATGCAGATATGAAAAGTATGGTCAGCCACTTCACAGAAAACCTGTCTTTCAACTTAAAGAAGGCCAGCCAGCCGATCATGATCAAACCGAGGCTTGCAGTGTCAGGCAAAAAATTAGCGGAATAAAAAACGAGAACGGGCGAAAGAAACCATATCAGCGTAAGCAATGCGGCCCATACCGGATCATGCAGTATTCTTCGGGCCAGGGCGGCTGTAGCCATCAGGCCGGCAGTAATAATGGAGAGCATCAGCAGACGGTAAAGCCATTCATTATATCCAAAAAGCTTGTAAAGAATGGCAACTGAATAATTGATAATCGGAAACTCCATGCCCGTGATGCCGGTGCCATTAGCAATGTTATGAACCCTGGGCAGGAAGAAGTTCATGCCCTCCTGGTAGTAGCGCAGTGCTACCGAAGCTCTGTCAGTTTGCGCCCATTGATGGACGGATTGGGGCCGCAATGGAAGTACCTCATAAATTCCGGTAAAACCGTAGGTGAGCAATAGTAACAGGACAAACCATAGCGCAAACTTTTGCTGACGCAGCCGAACCAGAAATTTCATTTGATAACTTTTTGAGTCGGTACAAATATCTTTTATTTTTATTCAGCCCCAACCCAGCCAAACCCACCCTGCTCACTGCTCACTGCTCACTGCTCACTGAACACCGAACACAGTCTCGCCCCTGAATTCATTTACTTTTGTTCTCTATTTAAAAGATAATTGGAAATGCCTGATATTGATCTCTCGCTGATTATTCCTGTATTTAATGAAGAAGGAAACATCCCGGAGTTGTACAAAAGATTGCGTAGCGTAACGGATGCTTTAAAGGTGAAGCATGAGCTGATCTTTGTCAACGATGGCAGCAGGGACAATTCCCTGGCCCTTATCCTGGAGCTTGCCGCCAGCGATAAGAATGTGAAGTATATCCACTTCAGCCGCAATTTTGGGCATCAGATAGCGGTAACCGCAGGGCTGGACAGAGCACGCGGAGAAGCTGTAGCGATCATTGATGCTGACCTGCAGGATCCGCCTGAACTGATCATTGATATGTACAAAAAAATGCAGGAAGGATTTGAAGTGGTATATGCCAGGAGAAAAAAACGGGAAAAAGAAAACATGCTGAAGTTGCTCACGGCTAAGTTATTTTACCGGATCCTGGCCAGGATCACCTCCATTGAAATACCGGTGGATACAGGAGATTTCCGGATTATTCACAGAAAAGTGGTGGAGATCCTTCGCAGGATGCCGGAGCATCATAAATTTTTGAGAGGCCAGATTTCGTGGGTGGGATTCCGGCAAACGTCTATCGAATTTGAACGGGCTCCACGGCAGGCGGGCGAAACTGGCTATACCTATCGCAAAATGATCCGGTTTGCGCTGGATGGCATAACCGGCTTCTCCAACTTTCCATTGAGGTTTGCCAGTGTTGCAGGATTCGTGGTTTCATTCATTGCGTTTTTGCTGATGCTTTATGCCTTGTATGGCCGGTTGGTCACCAAGGATTACGAACCCGGATGGGCATCGCTGATCGTCAGCGTTTTATTCATAGGCGGCATCCAGTTGCTGAGCATCGGCATTATAGGCGAATATATCAGCCGCATGAACGAAAACCTGCGAAACCGCCCGCTCTACATCATCCAGGAAACCAACACCGTTCCTCCGGAAAGCAAGGAGCGGGAAGGCTGAACGCTTCGTGACCAAGCAAAGGACACATCAAATAATAAACCTGGCTTTTCAAACTTACCATGCGATAAAAAAAGGCGGATGTCGCATTACAACATTCGCCTTTAACTGAATTTATTTTTGCGCCTGACTTAGTCGGTAAGTTTACCTAATCGGGCAGTAGTTTTTACTGTAGTTGTTTTATAAAGAAATCCAATCCCTATAATCGGCCTCTCCACTCTTGTTTCATACTGAGGGTAAAAAACCACATCATAGCCGGGATTCGCTGCCATTAAATTATATAGAGCATAATTTGCTGTTTTGTCCACAACATAATTCCCAATAACAGGAATATTGGCAATATCGACCATACCTTGTGGTCCACCTTGTATTGCCGCTGTTTCTCTGCCAGACAATCTTGACCAGTCTATGCTCAGGACTTTTACCGTTTTGGCTTCAGCCGAAACTTGTCCTGATAATGCGAAATCATCTTTTTCGAATTCTACCCGGGAACTGGGTTCACGCATAGTTTTGTGAATGCTGGTACAGCTTGAAAGCATGATCATAGCTAAACCAGAAAACAAGAATAATTTGAGAGTTAACTTTTTCATCTTTTACAGTTTATTTTTTTGTTGATTCCTACTCTTTTGGCTTTTCGGTAACGCCCCGTTTTTTAAGATGGTTTCCAGACTCCACCGTATTTAATTGGTGTCACATTGGGTGTTCAACCCTCTTATTTGAACATGGTTATTTTAGCGTTGGATTTTATTTCTTGCAAATATTAAAGTATCGTTATTCGTGGTTTTCATGTCCCTATAACCAGTACTAATCTCCATTGTTTAGTCACACTGCTTTCCAAATGAGAATTCAGCTTTTGTCAGCCATTTTGAGCGGTAACGAGAATACCAGGATAGGCTGGCATATCGCTGAAATACTCTTACAGTGGAGCAGAAATTCTGGCGGTAGTCGAAATGACCAGGAGTGGAGGATGGACGTTGTAGTGAGAGCCAGACATTCGACAAGGAATTTCAGCAAGATTATGCTTTTATCCGCACGCGTTACGCTGTCAATAAACGCAGCTAACGAAGGCTGATCTTGAACATCGTTTCGTGCTAAGGGGCACAGCTTCAGGGCATCATTCAGGTGATATCATTGTGGAGGATCCGGTTGCAGGAGCAACATTCGTTTCGGATGCGAGCATGGAATTGCCCTCCACCTGGCATAAGGATAACCTGCATATTGCAGCCGTCATTTGGAAGTTCCAGTCGAATACTTCAACCTACATCAATTCCACTTTCCACTAAAAATTCCCGCTCCGCATGTTTGCGGATTGTAAAGCCTATAGCAGGTTATTCTGCCATGTGCTTACAAATGTAAGTATAGCCTTTAATTGAGTAAAAGAATAGCTTTCCTCTTGTTGCACCTTTGCATGCTGGAAATAAATTCAGCATTTATACAATTAATTAAATGATGCAATTAAGAAATATTATTACCGCTTTTGTCCTTGGGGCTGTAGTTTTTGTAACAGGATGTAAAAAAAATGACGATCCCAAACCGGATCCGACCGTATATCCAAAAGTAGAATCAACAAGCCCTGATGGTGACGCCACCGATGTTGCCCGCAATAAAGTAATTACCGCAAATTTTAGTGATGCCATGGATGCTTCGAGCATTAACAACAGCAGCTTCTCCGTAAAAAAGGGCAGCACACCGATTGCCGGAAGCGTGTCCTACTCCGGCAAAACGGCAATGTTTGAGCCCTCAGTTTCATTGGAAGAAAATGAGGAATACACGGCCACCATCACAGCGGATGTAAAAGACATTACCGGTCAGGTCATGGCTAAAGATGTAACATGGAGTTTTACCACAGGTGCCAATGCCAAGGGCCTGGCCAGGATAAACCTGAAGTCATCCGAAAACTATGTTATACTTGCCAAAACGGCCATCAATAACATACCCACTTCCGCCATCACGGGCGACATAGCCATAAGCCCCGCTGCGGCCTCGTACATCACCGGGTTTTCCCTTACCGATGCCACCGGGTATGCAACCTCAGCTCAAATCACCGGAAGGGTATATGCGGCCGACATGGCATCTCCCACGTCTGACAACCTTACTACGGCAGTAAGTGATATGATTACGGCTTACAATGAGGCGGCAGGGCGTAAAGCCCCGGATTTCATTGAGTTGGGGTCGGGAAATATTGGCGGCAAAACGCTCGTACCCGGTCTTTATAAATGGAGCAGCACGGTTACAGTGCCTACGAACCTGGTCATATCAGGTAGTGCCTCTGATGTATGGATATTCCAGATTGACGGAAACCTCAGCGTGAGTTCAGGAGTGAAAGTAACGCTTGGCGGTGGTGCCAGACCTGAGAACATTTTCTGGCAGGTGGCTGGCGAAGTAAACCTCGGCACGACCGTAGATTTTAAGGGAATTATACTATCCATGACAGGCATTACCCTTGATACCGGAGCCGTTCTTAAAGGTCGCGCCCTGGCACAAACGGCCGTTATCCTTGATGCTAATACGATCACTCAACCATAATCATCACGAGCCTGTAAATTTCAATAGCTGCACTGCTGCGTAATTTGAATTAACAGGTCTTAAGTTCCGGGTTGGTGTATTTGATTTAGAGTCGTCCCCCTGTCAGATAAATTATAATATCAGACAGGGGGACGACTGTTTATTTGGTATCCTGATGTTTCATCTGTGGAGCGCGAAACCCTGCCTATGCAAATGGTTGTTAGCGGCTTCCCGAATTTTTTCGGGAAGCATTGGCGTTGGGCTGAAAATTCTACAGTCAATGTTTTTATAAAACACCCACCACTTATTTATTATCAAGTTGTTCTGCCAGTCCGATGAGAAGCCCTTCGGTTCCACGAATGTAGCAGAGCCGGTACGAGTCCTCGTACTGAACCACTTCACCAACGAGCTGTGCGCCATGCTTGCTGAGTCTATGTACCATCTCGTCAATGTCTTCAACGGTGAACATGATGCGCAGGTAGCCGAGCGCGTTTACGGGGGCAGTACGATGATCTGAAATAACAGATGGACTGAGAAATCGTGAAATCTCGAGCCGGCTATGGCCATCGGGGGTAACCATCATGGCAATTTCTACGCGCTGAGAACCCAGTCCTGTAACGCGCCCGGCCCATTCTCCTTCGATTGTGGCCCGTCCTTCGAGCTTCATGCCTATCTCCGTGAAAAAAGAGATGGCGTCCTCAAGGGATTCTACTACGATGCCCACATTGTCCATTCTTAATAATTTGTTTTTTGCCATGGTTCTATTTCTCCTTATTCAATGTCAGTGGTTCGTTGTTCTTTCGTTTGTTGGTTCATAATAAAGCGCAACTGCACCACCACTAAAGGTTTTCGTCTTAATGAGTTTAAGAATAGTCCTGTCGTGCATGTTTTCGAATAACGGCAAGCCGCTTCCGGCAACAACAGGGTGAACACAAATTTGGTATTCATCAATCAAATTAAGTTTCATTAACTGTATGATTAAAGTCCGGCTGCCCACCAAAATGTCTTTGCCGGATTGCTGTTGGAGTGCCTGAACTTCTTCTTCAATGGCCCGGTCAGCCAACTTTGCAGTTTCCCATTCTACATTTTAATGTTCGGGAAAAAACAATTTTTGGAATGGTATCCATTTTTATGGCAAATTCATCCGTTGCTTTGTTGCCCGTAGGATTTTCCACCACAGTTTGCCAATATTTCATAAGTTGAAATGTTATCCGCCCATATAAAGCGGTGCCAGCGCTACTTAACAGGTCAGCGTAATGTTGATGTATTTCATCATCGGGTATTATTGCCGTATGGTCGCAAAACCCGTCAAGGGTCATGTTGATTCCTGCAATTAGCTTTCTCATATTTGGTTTTTTTATAATGTGCTATCATTATATTACTTGAGGCTGGTCCGGCAAATAATTGTTCAGTTCCACGAAACTCGTAGGCCAAGGCCTTGTTGAATACTTGCATTGGTAATCGTCCGAAGTTCTGGAATGGATGTAATGTTTATGCCTGGTCTTAGCTCATAAAACACATGCATCCGTTTCCAGAATTCTCTTTTATTTCCTATTCTAAAGTCAATTCCCATCGGGACATAGGTTGATGCACCAAAATTAGTTTCGTTTCTGAACTTTTCTGTTTTGCTGCTGCCTGAACCTGAGTAACCGTGTGATGTAAAGGTATTGCCATTTGGGTAGCGAGTTTCTGTCCTGCCGGATTTACTATAAGAAATGTCTGTGCTGGCATTGATAGAAAGCCCGGCTGTAATGCCTATGCCAGTATATATAGACCAGCGTGCCCCGGGATTGGTCCTGAAAATCAGCGAGCCATCAAACCGAAGTTGTTCGGATGAATAATTCATTCCGTAATACTGCGTAGTTACAGAGTCAATATAAACTGTTTCACCCGTTTGAGCAGATGTCAATGTATCATAAGGTTTGCGGTCCTCCTCGAATGATCCGCCTGTCAAAGTTGTTCCGGAAAAATAACTGATGCCAAGTCGCAATAGTGGATTTGATTTGTAAATGGTTTTTTTCTTGTCGCTGAATTGAATTCCTAACATTACTGAAAACGTGTTATTACTTATCAAGGTAGAGCTACCAAGTTGAGAAAAATCCGTCATATTGTTGTTCAATATTTCAGATTGAGGAACAAGCGTTCTGAAGTCAGAAAGGATTCCGTTAGTGTTATCCTCTGTAAAAAATCCAGTTTGAATGTATACGTCATGGATGCTGATTTTCTTAACGGTCGTTGGTTGTTGTTCCTGTCCGAAAACTGAGAAGGAAACCGTCAGCGATATAACGACTGCCAAAATTTTGATTCTTTTCATTTTTTGAGTTTTATAAAATGTCCAACTGCACTTGTCTGATAAATATTGTGGAGTAAACTGTGTACCGTATCTTTTTGGCAATGACGTTTACGAGTGTAGGTATTAGTCCTTTTAAAGGTCCAACCGATCCTCTGGGTATTTTGCTGGTACATGCCCATTCTGGTGATGTGCGTGTTATCGCGAGTTCGCCTGGCCTGGGGAATACTGGACCCGGGATTTTTTTAATTTATGGCTCCTGGTAAAACGCTATTAAAATTTCTCAATTTCGAAAGGTTCATGACCTTCAAGTTACAGCCATGTACTTTCTTTCTATTCAAATAAAACCATCTGTCCATTGTTAGCGGGTGCCATTTTTTTAATAAAACTGTCCCATAAATTTAATGTCAAATTGAGTTTATATTTTTTATTTAGCGTTTCGAGTTCTGTTTGCATGTAATGCTTGTCAATCTGTTTTGCTAATTTAAAAAGGTCAATTCTCATTAATATATCTTTTGTAAAAGTCCTTTTAGCGTCAGGAAAAGTTACTGAATGCAGAAACTGAGCTGTGGTATCAGAGTTCAAAAGAATCAAAGAGTAAACAGCAAATTCTATTTCGTCAAAACCTATTAAATAACAGGTGTCGTCAAGCATTACGGGTTTGTTGTCCTGTGGTAGGATCAGTGTAAAATGAAATGTTTTGTAAAGTCCTGAAATGGCTACTTTAAAGCGCTTAAACGAATAATCTCCAACCCCGAATATTGAAAATAAAGGTTTGTTGTTATAGATACTTGATTTTCTTGCTTCAAAATTTGCTTGATGCTGCGACAAGTATTGATAGGTTTTAGGATATTTAGTTTTGATGTATTTGGTTTCCTGACCTACTTTTGTTTGGGTAACGATCGTAAACTTTCTTGTCTGATTAATTACCGTGTTTTTAAGATCAGAACTTTTGAGTAGACCGAAAACTAATCCATTTTCCAATATAACTTCCTCATTCAACCGATTTACATAATGTCTATCGACTTTGTCTAATTCCATTACCGATGAACAGTCATGTTTTAAACCTTGTCGCCAAACGAAAGGACATTCACCGTCAAACTCTTTCGTGTGCATGTACGCATCAATGTTGGAAACGAATTTATCATTTAACCAACCAAAATTGCCTTTAGAAGTCTGTTTGTAAAAATTATATTCTTTGCAATCATAAGATGGTAGAGAGTTTAGTTGACAATAAAACAGAGATGCCTCTACCGACACATTAAATTCTTTTTTACTGTCAATACTATGCTTCTCGATAGATGAAATTTTATAGTGATTTTTATTTTGGTCAAACAGAATATTTTTGATAACTGAGTTTTTAACCAATAGCAATAAATTGCCTTTCATACTTTGAAAGGCGTTGATCACAGTTAGGGTGATAAATTCAGCAATGTCGAAATTTCCTTTGCCTGTCATTGCATCCAGGCCACTATGCTTTTTGAAATTTGTTTTTTTAGGAAGGTTTTTTGAATTAAGACTGCCCAATGTTGAGTTAGTCACCCACGGTGGATTCCCAATAACTAAAACTTCCTTTGTTGAGTGTTTTATTGCTATTTTCTTAAAATCAAAATCAAAAATATTGCAATGAATAATTGAAATTTCCGGTTTGGTAGTATTTGGGTTTGATAGAAAAAAATCCAAAATACTGAACTTGGTTTCCCAAACGTAAGGCTTATAAATTTCAATTCCGAATACGTTTTTTATATTCTTAAAGTTTTGTAATGATGCAATAATGAAATTTCCTTTTCCGCAAGTTGGCTCAATTACAATTTCAGGTGAGATGTCTTTTGATGCTAAATGCGATGTGACTTTATTTGCCAAATCAGAATTAGTTTGAAAATCGCCATAGGCTGCTCTACAGGTTTCTTCAGCAATGCTCTGATTGATAGCAATCACTTCTTTAAGTGTATCAAAATCTTCCTTATTATCAAAAAAATGCAAAAAGCCAAAGGCATCATACATTTTTTGATTTGCCTTTTCAAAAGACACAAATTTTTTCAGATGATCATTTAACCAATCTATAACCTGATGAGTAATATTCGCTTCAAATATTTTCATTATTTGGGTTTGTTATAGCTAATAATTTTATCAATTCCTGGAATGTCATCGTGCAGTGCAACAATTCTTTGATATTGCAGTCGCCATTGTAACGCATTTGAAATGGTCAGGTATCCTTGTGCAGGTGGTGTGTCTAATATCTGTGCTGCTATTTTCGACAGAGTTATTTCGTCAGCAGGAATATTTTTGTCTTGTAAATATGCCAGGATATCAGCCTCATTTGCCCCATCCTTTACCATTTCTATTAATCGAAATGTAGTTGTATAATCTGCTGTTCGTTCTTTATGAACAAAGGAACAGCTTACAAAATTTAAAATAGCGGTTTGGGTAGCAGCGTCATCAGTTTTATCGTATACGAATACAAGAAGATTATATCCAAGTCCAAATATTTTTTGTTTGGCATCCTTAAACGGACAAGATGATTGTGGTTGATTAATCGAAGTAACTTTTATATCAGTTTGAATATCGGCTGAAGGAAGGTCAATACCTCTTGCTGATGAACCTACAGTAACTTCATATTTGTTATTTAGGTGTTTTTGAAATTTTTGCTCAATCAGAGTCCCTACAGCTTTGCCATCAGTGACGCCATAAAGTTCTGCATGCTTGTACGTGGACTCTGCAACACAAAAACTTGTGCTTCTTCAATAAGCTTTTTTATGGTTAATTTTTCTTTGATATCCATTGTGCAAAGTTACTATCCGTTTCTTGCTTTTGTTGTTTAGCATTGCCTTTTTAGCCTTACTGCCTTCCCGCTCCCACTCCGCATGTATTCGGAATTAGTTCACCCAGGTCCTCCGGGCTAATTTGGGCAGATAATAAAAGTTACTAAATATAGAAACTAAAGTATGTTATTTGGTACGAGGTTCTCTTCGCAGTCGCCTGGCTCTGTCAGGTGACCAATTATGCCGGCAGGGCTGTGCCGGATTTCTGTATCGAAGCAGCATCGTAATTCCCATGTTGTGAGTGGCGGGACTAGCCCCGTAATAAATCCGGGATCTTCGACAAGCCGCAAAGCTTGCCCCGAACCTATGTCGGGGGTGGTTTCCCGCGAGGGAAGCACTGAAGGAGGCGGGACTGCAAAATCCGGTACGTAGACTGTCCTGAGTTTGGCCATGAGCGGTTGTTGTTTGCACAATATGAACTTCCGTCTAAACAATCGACTGAAGCCCTCTTTCAGCCAGCGTTAAGTTAGAGAAAATTTTATGGGCTGTGTTTGGTTTTTATGACAGTACCTCAATTGGCAAGCGTTTTTAACTGTTTTTTAATTATCATCATATCTTGTGGCTCTTTATCCTTTATTCCTTTTTTTGAATATTTGAAATATAAATTGCGTCCAAATCTATATTTTATCTTTAATCTAACGGTATAAAATAGCGATAGTTTGCCATTGAAGTCAATATAATAATTTAAGGCATAGTTTATATCATCGATCTTTTCGAAATCTATGTCAATGGTTTTTGCATTATACATAACACGAAGCCCCTCATCTCTAAGTTCAACCTTTTGAATATTTTGTCTTAATAATAACATCCGAGATAAAATAAAATCAGCTATAATTATCAATAAAAAGAAGTAAAGTAATGTTGGAGAAAAGAACTTGTATAGAAAAAAACTCATTCCCAAGATGATAAAAATATTTGCAATCACAATCATATTCAATGTGTGATTTTTATTTTCAGTGGGTAGATTTGTTTGATGCGACTGCTTCATTTATTTTCAAGCAACAACTATATAGGTTTGTGAGGAAATCAAATGCTTGCCAACGTTTTGCAGCTAAGAAACGTGGGGCATTTCGGAGCACTTTCCTGTCCGCTTGTGGCAAAGATAGCCACGAAGAACGATCCTCGCGGAAACCACTGTCCGCCCGATGTTTTCTTAGGTGCTGTGTGTGCCCGGCATGGGCAAAGGTATCGAAGATGCCTTTAGAATTTCCAGAGGGTGGAAGTCCCTTGTTCAGGTTCCTGATTGATCCCGCTAATCAGGTAACCTAAATTTCCCATCAAGGCGCTGCACCTGAAAAGATGGAGGGCTTTGACCGGTCGTTATTGGGTGAGGATGTCCTTCCAGGCTCTAAGCTGGATTTGCGGGAGGTGGAAGAGAAATTTTTAAGTCTGGGAATTTAGAAGGCGGGCCGCACGCGTTATGCTTCGCTAAATTCGCGCTAACCTGGGGTGAATCTGAAAATATATAAGAATTTTATAACAGTAATGTAAATTTGTGCTACAAACGCAAAATAGACGATGAAACAGATAACGCTCAACATACCTGACAACCGCTTTCAGTTTTTTATGGAATTGATCAAGAGCCTTGGATTTGTTCAACTGGAGGATGACGGAGATTCCGATAAGGCGATTAGGGAAAATATTAAGGAAGGTCTGGAGGAAGTGAAGCTTGCCAAAGAAGGAAAGCTCAAGACAATTTCTGCAAAACAGTTTTTAGATGAGCTATAAGGTTGAGGTTTCAAGTAACTTCAGTAAGGAGGCCAAGCGGTTGGTTAAAAAATACCGATCATTAAAGGACGACATTGCTCAACTCATTGCAGACCTTGAAACAGAGCCTACCACCGGCACTCCTCTTGGCCAGAATATTTACAAGATCCGGCTGACCACCACATCCAAGGGCAAAGGGAAATCTGGTGGCCTGAGGGTAATGACCTTGGTCCAGGTACTGGAAAAGGAGGTAATCCTTTTTACCATCTATAATAAAAGCGAAAAAAGCACTTTGTCAGATAAAGAAATACGGAAGTTGATTGGTGGCCTTTGATGAGGCCACAAGAAGAACTTTAACCGATGTCTGGCCGCCACATTGTGGCAACGTTAACAACTTGTGATGACAAATAATCACAAGGCTTATATTTCCTCCCGGCAGTCCCAATTCAGTGGTGGTAATAGCCCGGTGGGTTCATACCGCTCCAGTGCCTGAAATGCCGCGTTTGTATGCCTGCCAGTTCTAAGTGTCCTTCGGAAGACTTGGATAAATGGATTTGCAGAAAGCGTGAGCAGCTACTTGAAGAGACACAGCGCCAAAAGTTCGCGCCCATTAGCTCTGATTTTGGCGTTCGGCTTGGGTTCCTGATTGATTCCGCTAATCAGGTAACCTAAATTTACCGGCAAAGCGCTGCACCTGAAAAAATGGAGGGTTTTGACCGGTCGCTATCGGGTGAAGACGCCCTTCCAGGCTTTAAGCTGGATTTGCGGGAGGTGGAATAGAATTTTTTAAGTCTGGGAATCCAGAAGGCGGGCCGCACGCGTTACGCTTCGCTAAACGCGCGCTAACAGGGGTTGTCTCGTCCTGAAAAAGGGTTATAGGCACAGCGAGGGTGGTGTCCTCGCTCCGCACACGTTTCGATGGCGCTAACGCGCGCTAACAGAAGCATATTTTAACATTTAGCTCGCATTTTTTGCTAAACTTCAATTTCTTGTTCTGGTTCAATTTCAACTTGTGCTTGTGCCAATAATTCATAGATATTCATTTCCACATCCATGACTTCAAAGGACACACAAAGTGCATACTTCGTTTCACTTTCAAGATTTCTGTCCCAACCAAAATGTCCAATGATAGCGATACTAAATTCTTCGGCAAATTGCTGTGGTTCTATCATTGCCCAACTTTTTTGAACGGTTGAATTATTTCTGTTGATTCCATTATTTGTATAAGCAGGATTCTCTCTGATAATCCATTTGATTGAATCAGCACCTTCTTCAATTTCTCCTGCCTCAATTGTTTCTTCATCTTTTTCCAAATACTCAATAGTTCGGCTTCTGAAACTACTGAATCTCTCATTGTATTTTGATGATTGCCATTCAAGCCAGTTTGATAAATAGGAATGAGAACCCTTTCTCGTTAATCTTGTTTTTGCAGTAAATGAAAGTGTAACCTCAACTAAAATCCTAAACTCTTTTCCCTCTCCTTTTAAAGCATCAGGAATTTTTAAACGATAGATGTCAGCTTTTTTCGGCCCAACTTTTCCGTCTTGAATAAATGTGATTCTTGATTGAGAATTATTCAAAGCTCGGTTTACATCGGGAACTCCGTAACCATAATATCTGAAATCATTTATTGTCGGATTGTCAAAACAGTGTTCGGGTAATCTTGCACTCTGTATAATTAAAGCCCTATACATTTGTGCTGATTCAGTTGGATGTTCTGTTTGCAATCTTGAAGCGATGTAACTTACTTTAGGTGTGCTGAAAGAAGTGCCAAATGAATCTTTACCAACTGCACTTGCTCCATGTAAAGTTGAGTTTACTAATTCAGGTGATGTAGTTTCATTTGTTATCAGTTGATCTGATAATTTATTTTTCACCAAGTCACCACCAAATTCAACAACATCCGGTTTAATGCACCCCCACATACCAAGTCCAGTCCTTGAAAAAGGCGAAACATGGTTTTTCCCTGCCAATGCTTTGTAATCTGCATCTTCAAAATCTTCTCTCGCAATTGAACCAACCGTTATTGAAAAATAGCTAACGCCTGGATTTGCAACTTTTGATTGAGCTTCGTCCAAATAAGTTGGATATTTTCTACCATATTGCAAATGTTCTATAATCCCAAGGTTTGTAGAAATAACTGAACTCGAATATAGATTTCCAGCAGCAACTATGAAAAGAATATTGTTCTCATGAATTAGTTTGTCTATTGATGCTGCAAGTGACGGCATGTGAGTTCCTATATAAGAAGTATCTTCTGATACGGATAAATTGAAGATTCTTGTTTCAGGAGAATAGTCAGCAATAATTTGTTGCATCAACTTTGGCTCAAACCGCCTTGTTACAATACGATTATTCTTGTCAAGAATTCTTGCATTTTGAATGATACATTCTAATTTAACTTGTCCTTCTTTAGGTATTGAATTAGGATAGAGCACTGCACCAGCGACTTTTGTTCCATGTCCGCTTGGTCTAAAATAGTCAGCGGTTGTTGTGTCACCGTCAACATAAGAACGGGAGTTTGCTGTATCAATTGCACCTTGAATTAGCCGATGATTTTCTTGAATACCACTATCAATAACACAAACATTTGCAGCGTTGTTGTCGGGTGTAATAATTTCTATTTCGTAATCATCGAGAAGAGGTAAATGCACATTTTCCAAATCGTATTTTGTGTCCAACCTTACTTCATAGAGATACTGGTATGTTTGAACTAGATCCTTTAATCCTTTTCCGCTTATTGAGATTTTAAAATAAACTGCATCAACTTCGTTATCCCAAATAGCATGTAGCTCCCCTCCGTAAATTCCTATGTAGCTTTCAATCTCGTCTTCTCTTTTTATTTGCTTTGTATCTCTCTCAACTTGTAGGGTTTTTACATGGGCTTTGAAGTCAGCAACTTTTTGTTGAAACTTAATTTCAGAGTCAAACTCATCTCTAACAGGATATTCTTTCTTGTTCGGTATGTAACACGATATACCTAATTGAACTGTGTAAAGAACATCGGGCTCAATTGTGTCCCAAATTATCCCTAACTCTCCTTTTAGTAATTCGCCAACTCTCCAACTTTCATCAGTTACTAATTCCCAAATTTTAGCTGCTGTATCTTTATATCTTCCTTCTTGAGTAAGAAACTGAGTTATCTTTTCTTGAAATGATACAAGTCCGTCCAATGATGCTCCAATGATATATCCTTCTTTCTCCTCAGAAATAACTTCAATACCCCAATTTGAAAGTGAATCTATTTTGAATTCAGCAGTGTCAATTTTGAGAAAAACTGGAATGTCTGTGACGTTTGGAAATTCAATTCCCTCCGCTCTTTTCAACTCTTTAAGTGCATTCCATTTTTCAATTAACGTATTAGCTGAATTTCCAAGATACTCTCCGTGGTATTGCCTGTTAATTCCTTTGTTTACATTCGTAATTGCTTCCGCCTGTGGATTTCTTTTGCCACCGCCTTTGAAAGGTTTAGTTCTTCCTTCAACTTTGAACGGCAATTTTAAATGAGGAAAATCAGCCATAAATTATTTTAGGTAAAGAAGATTTTCGTTTAATGACTTTTCAATATGAGATTGTTGCAAAACATTTTCGTTGCCGATAACTGCAATTTTTGCTGCGTCATTAGCAACTTTCACAACAATTGCAGAACTAAAACCAATCATCCTCTTAACCATAGAATTCCAATTGATGTCTTTTGATTTCTCAATTGATGAAAGGGTCATTTTCGTTAAACGCAAAACTTCTTCTCTGCTTGGCTTTGGCATTTCAATGATGTCGTCAAAGCGTCTGAAAAGTGCTTGGTCAAGTGCATTTTCAATATTTGTTGTCGCAATCAAAATACCTTTTGAATTATACTGTTCTAAAAGCGTTAATAAAATATTTACTACTCTGTGCATCTCACCAACATCCTGGGAATTAGTTCTGGTCTTGCCGATAACATCAAACTCGTCAAATAACAAAACACAAGGGTAGTCCTTTATGCCGTCAAATAATCTTGTGAGGTTGCTTGCTGTCTCTCCAAGGAAAGAAGAAATAATAACATCAAAACGAACTTTCAAGAATGGTAGTCCTAAATTCCAAGCAATCCTTTCTGCACTCATGCTCTTGCCGCAACCGGGAGCTCCGTAAATTAAAACTTTCTGTCTGTATTGTAATCCGTGGTGTGCAAGTCGTTCTTTTGCTGCAAACTCTTTTTCTATTCGTCTGATTTTTTCTTCAGTTTCAGATGGTAAAACCATTTCATGTCGCAACTCATCTCGGTCAATAGAAGTTGCAAGTGGAAAATTATTTCGTTTGTCAGTTGGAATAGAAATTCCATTTGGCAAAATTTTTCTTAATTCTCCTCTGAAAGTTTGGCTGGCCGAAATATTTTTATCTAAAATGAATTTCAGCTTGTCCGCAAGTTTCTCATGTCCTTTTTTCTTCTCGTCCTCAATGATAAGAGATGCAACTTTGACAACATCATCTTCCCTGTCTCCTTCAATGGAACGGAATAATCTTATCATCAAATCTTGATTCATTTATGTTAATTTATTTTTTGGATTGAAAATCATGTTTCAAGGAAGAAAGAAAATACCTTTTGACACCGAAAACCAAAGCATTGTCGAATTTGGCTCTATATGTTTTCATCGGTGTTTTATTTTCTGAGACATTTGTCTGTTCATTTGTTGCGGTGTCTGTCATTTTTCAAAGCATTTATAAAAATGTTTGTTCAAAGTAGGTCTGATTCATGTGTGCCTATCGTCATAGGGTTGCGGATAATACAAGTGAATATTCAGTTTGCCTGACCCGGATTTCTGTCCTGGATTCGCTGTCAAATGTAGCCGTTATCCTTTTATTAGCGGATTTTTATTGGTCTATAGGACTTTACTGCTTAAAATGCCTGCTACTTTGGATGATGTGTATCACAAGGCTCTGGACGGGTGGAGGCTTATCGTACTCTTTACCCCATCCCTCCCCCACAACCCCTATTTTTGCCGCTTCAAAAAAATCCTGACCCAATATGCCGATCAGCAAAACGTATGAGCCGAACGAGATAGAGGAGAAGTGGTACCGGCAGTGGTTGGACAACAAGCTTTTCCACTCGGAGCCTGATGCTCGTGAACCCTACACCATTGTGATTCCTCCGCCTAACGTGACGGGGAGCCTGCACATGGGCCACATGCTCAACAATACCATCCAGGATGTGCTGGTGCGCAGGGCGCGGATGCAGGGCTACAACGCCTGTTGGGTACCGGGCACTGACCACGCCTCCATTGCCACCGAAACTAAGGTGGTGAATATGCTGCGCGAAAAGGGCATCAGGAAGCAGGACGTGAGCCGTGAGGAATTTCTGGAACATGCCTGGGAATGGAAGGAGAAGTATGGCGGGATCATCCTGGAGCAGTTGAAGAAGCTTGGTGCTTCCTGCGATTGGGACCGTACGCGGTTTACGATGGAGGAAAAGCTGTCAGCATCGGTGACGAAGGTATTTGTGGACTTGCACAACAAGGGGCTTATATACCGCGGCTACAGGATGGTGAATTGGGACCCGGCAGGAAAAACTGCCTTGAGCGATGAAGAGGTTATTCACCGCGAGGAGCAGTCCCATCTCTACTACCTGGATTATGCAATAAAGGACAGCGACCGGAAAATCACGATTGCCACCACACGCCCGGAATCCATCCTGGGCGATTCGGCTATATGTGTGCATCCGGATGACGATCGCTACAGAGACCTGGTGGGGCAAAAGGCGCTGGTTCCGCTCATAAACCGCGAGGTGCCCATTATTGCCGATGAATACGTGACAATGGAATTTGGTACCGGTGCGCTAAAAGTAACGCCCGCACACGACCTGAACGATTATGAGCTGGGCCTGAAGCATAAGCTGGAATTTATTGACATCCTTAACGAGGATGCCACCATGAATGAAAAGGCGCAGCTATACATTGGCGAAGATCGCTTTGCCGTGCGGAAAAAGATTGTTGCGGAACTGAAGGAGAAAGGTTTCCTGCAAAAGGTGGAGCAGATTACCAATAACGTTGGCTACAGCGAGCGCACCAATGTGGTGATAGAACCGCGCCTTTCGTTGCAATGGTTCGTAACCATGAAGGACCTGGCAACACCGGCACTCGCAGCCGTAGCGGATGGCAGTGTGCTGTTTTTTCCTTCAAAATTCAAAAATACTTACCGCCATTGGATGGCAATTATTAAGGACTGGTGCATCAGCCGCCAGCTTTGGTGGGGCCAGCGCATCCCGGCCTGGTTCATTAGCGATGATGAATATTTTGTGGCCGAAAATGCAGAAGAAGCCCTGAAACTAGCCCAAGAGAAAACGGGAAACGCTGCACTCCGCCTGGAGGATTTGCGGCAGGAGGAAGCTGTGGTGGATACCTGGTTCAGTTCGTGGCTGTGGCCCATCTCGGTTTTCGATGGCATTCTCAACCCTGACAACGAGGATATTCGCTACTATTATCCTACAAACACTTTGGTAACGGCTCCGGACATTATCTTCTTCTGGGTGGCGAGGATGATCATGGCGGGCTACGAATTCCGGAATACGAAACCGTTTGAGCGGGTATACTTTACGGGAATTGTCCGCGACAGCCAGGGCCGGAAAATGAGCAAGCAACTTGGCAACAGCCCCGATCCACTGGACCTGATAAAGCAATACGGAGCCGATGCAATGCGTACGGGTGTATTATTTTCTGCACCTGCCGGCAACGATCTGCTATTCGACATGGAGCAGGTGAGGCAGGGCCGCAATTTTTGCAATAAAATATGGAATGTATTGCGGCTCGTAAAAGGCTGGGAGGACGATGGCCGCGTTTCGGATGCGCTGGAAAACAGTGCACTTGCGCCCATCAACTGGTTCCAGGCCCGGCTGGACAAAGTGGTACGCGACACGCAGCAGAAGTACGATGAATTCCGCATTAGCGAGGTATTGATTGATATTTATAAGCTCATCTGGGACGACTTCTGCTCCTGGTACCTGGAAATGGTGAAGCCGGGAAAGGACGAGCAAATTTGCAAACCGGTATACGAACAGACGCTGGATTTCTTCGAGATGCTGATGAAGCTGATCCATCCTTTCATGCCATTTATTTCTGAAGAAATTTATCATACGCTCCGCGAACGCAGGGAGCAGAATTTCCTTTCGGTGGCCGAATATCCAAAGCTCAGGGAAGTGGACGAGCCGTTGCTCAGAGAGACGGAAAAGGTAATGGAGCTGATTTCCCAGATACGGAACATCCGCAATGAATTTGGCATAGCCGGTACCGAAAAGCTGACTTTACTGGTGAAGCAGGATCAGGGCAAGGTTTACAACCGTTTTAATGTTGAAATCATAAAACTGTGCAAACTGGAGGAAATACGCGAAACACCATCGGCCCCGGAAAATGCTATTTCATTTATGATTAGAACGGATGAATTTTACATTCCACGAACTGGTGCTTTTGATACTGAGGCGGAAAAGGCGAAGCTGAATGAGGAGTTGAAATACCAGCGCGGGTTCTTGCAATCGGTCATGAAAAAGCTGGAAAATGAGCGCTTCGTGAATAATGCCCCAGCCCAGGTATTGGAAAATGAAAAGCAAAAACAAGCGGATGCTGAGGCGAAGATTAAGAGTTTGGAGGAAAGTCTAAAGAGGTTGTAGCGTTTTGGGTTCTGGGTTCTGGGTTCAACGTTCTGGGTTCAACGTTCGGGGTTCAGGGTTCAACGTTCGGGGTTCTGGGGTCAACGTTCAGGGTTCTGGGTTCGAGGTTTAGGCTGTAAAAATCATGATATAATAAATTGAATTATGAGTTTGGATAAATTGACACGGTTTGAGGATTTTCGGATTTGGCAACAAGCCCGGAACATAGCAAAGATTATTTATGAATTTACCAAGCGTGAAGCATGGTTTCGGGATTATAGGTTTCAAGGACAGGCGAGGGCATCAGCAGGTTCCATCATGGATAATTTTGCCGAGGGATTTGAACGTGGAGGAAATAAGGAATTTTCCAACTTCCTAAGTATTTCAAAGGCTTCTGCCGGAGAATTGAAATCACAACTGTACCGGGCCTTAGATCAAAACTATATTTCTAAAGAGGAATTCGAAAGCACCTATGAACTCCTCGATCAGTGCATCAGGCAAATAGGAAAACTTATTAGTTACTTGAATCAGTCTTCTTTTAAAGGTTCAAAATTTAACAATCGTGTTTCAGATCCAGAAGTCCTGTATGCTAAAGAAATAATGAAATTCCCCAACGAATTTCTCATTGCACCCCACGATGAATCTGTTTGACCCTAAATTGAATTTACAAGGATTAAACCTAACACCACTCAATAAAATATGGAACCAGAAACACACAACCCAAAACCCGGAACATCGAACCCGGAACCCGTAACCCAGAACCCAGAACGAATTCTGATAGTCGACTTCGGATCACAATACACCCAGCTCATTGCACGCAAAGTCCGGGAGCTGAATGTCTATTGCGAGATCTACCCCTTCAATCACCTGCCTGAGTGGGGCGCGGAAGTTAAAGGCATCATCCTCAGTGGCAGCCCCGCTTCTGTGAAGGACCCGCAATCACCACGTGTGGATTTGCAAAAAGTGCTGGGCGGGACTCCAGTACTTGGTGTGTGCTACGGAGCACAGCTTATTGCAATAAATGAGGGCGGGGAAGTAGAGGCCAGCAACATCCGTGAATATGGCCGCGCCAACCTGCAATATGCTGATCCCGATTCCAAGCTGATGAAAGACATTCCGCAGCACTCGCAAGTGTGGATGAGCCACGGGGACACAATCCTTAAGGTGCCGGAAAACTATGAGATTATCGCCAGCACGGAGACGGTTCAGGTCGCAGCATTTCACTCCACTGACAAGCCAATATACGGGCTGCAGTTCCATCCTGAAGTTTATCATTCCACTGACGGGCTGCTTCTGCTCAGGAATTTCCTTGTGGACATCTGCGGGTGCAGCCAGGACTGGACACCAGCCCACTTTGTGGATGCCACAGTGCAGGAGATCAGGGACGCGGTGGGCGATGAGGGCAAAGTAGTGATGGGCCTCTCAGGCGGGGTAGACAGCACCGTAGCCGCCAGCCTGATAGACCGCGCCATTGGCGACCGCCTCTTCTGCATTTTCGTGGACAATGGCCTGCTGCGCAAAGATGAATTTGAGGAAGTGCTGCACAGCTACCGGGATATGGGACTGAACATCAAAGGCGTGGATGCAAAGCAGGAATTTTATGATGCGCTGGCTGGAATCTCTGATCCTGAGGAAAAGCGCAAAGCCATAGGCCGCACCTTCATCGAGGTGTTCGACCGTGAGGCCCATCGGATACAGGACGTGAAATGGCTTGGGCAGGGCACCATCTATCCTGATGTGATTGAGTCGGTGAGCGTGAAAGGGCCTTCGGCTACAATTAAGAGCCACCACAATGTAGGCGGGCTGCCGGAAAAAATGCATTTGAAAACATTAGAGCCCCTCAATACGCTTTTCAAGGACGAAGTGCGCAGGGTAGGGAAGGAGCTTGAAATTCCGCAGAATATTCTGAACCGGCACCCATTTCCGGGACCAGGGCTGGCCATTCGTATTTTGGGCGATATTACTGCCGAAAAGGTGAAGGTGCTTCAGGAAGCCGACCATATTTTTATCAGTGGATTAAAGCGTGAAGGATTTTATGATGAAGTATGGCAGGCGGGGACAATTCTGCTTCCCGTGCGGTCAGTAGGCGTGATGGGCGATGAGCGTACTTACGAAAATGTAGTTTGCCTGCGGGCCGTATATTCGACTGATGGAATGACGGCTGACTGGGCTCATTTGCCGCATGATTTTTTGAGCAAAATTTCCAATCAGATCATTAATAAGATAAAAGGTATAAACAGGGTAGTATATGATATTTCCTCAAAACCTCCGGCTACCATTGAGTGGGAGTAAGTTCCGGCTTTTAGTACTGATGCTGCTGACGTTCACGTTTTCCTCATGTTTTCTTTTTGAGAAAACGGAGAGGGCGGACAAACCGGCAGAAGAAGACCCTACGGCTAAAGATGATCCTGATGTGCGCGAGGTGACTCCTGACAATGTGATAGATACGCTTGACCTGCTCTATCCGCGCGTGATGAAAAACAAATACAGCATTGCGATGCTGCTGCCCCTTCATCTGGACTGGCAGGAACGCGAGGTGGGCCGCAATAACGCCATTTCCAGAATTGCCAGCGAATATTATTGGGGCGCACTCCTGGCGCTGGACACGCTGAAGGCCTGCGGGATAGATTTCGATTTGCACGTACATGATACTAAAGATGATACGCTCGAAATAGTCAAACTGCTCAGGCAAATGTCAGGTAAGGAAACTGATCTGATCATCGGTCCTATGATCAGGAACCATGTAAAAATGGTCTATGAATTTTCGGCTCTGAAGCGCATCCCGTTTGTCTCGCCTTTTTATGATGTGGCAGACAGCGGCAGTACAAATCACTACTTTCTCCTTTCCGTACCGCAACAGGAGGATTATGGACGGGTGCTGGGGAATTATCTCAATAAGACCCTTTTTGGACAGAAGCTCTATATTGTCAGGGAACCGCTGCTGGATCAAAAAGCCATTGCGGATAAATTGCGGCAGCATCTTGATACGGCCATCGCCAACAACATCGTGGAGAAAAGCGGCAGCATCAGCAACATCAAGTTTAGCAATGAAGATTTTGAAGAGGATATGATCATTTTCGTACCTACCGATGATGAGCTTTTTGTAAATTCTTTGTTTAATAAAATTGCAGGCCGTGGAAATAAAATAACTGTTGTTGGCCTTAATAACTGGCTCAGCTTTCAGACTTTTGACCCGAGGGTATGGAGCTACGGAAACGTGCATATTCTCACCTCATTTTATGTGGATTATGAGGATAAGAATGTCGTGGATTTTGTATTGAAATACCGGGAGCAATACAAGCAGGAACCACGGGATTTTGCTTTTCGGGGATATGACGATATGCTGCTCTACGCTTCACGGCTGGTGCAGGATGGAAAGTATTTTCAGCGCTATATTGATGGCCAAACTTTTCCGCTTCTGCACAGCAAATATCAAATGGAAAAGGATTCAGCAACAGGTGGATATTATAATCATTACCTGCATCTCCTTAAGTACGAGGACGATGAACTCACCAGAGTGAAGTTTTAATTACCTGTTTTATATTTTAATAAATTAATTAAGTGAAACAACAAGTACAGCTAAATTATGCCCTGCAAATCCTGGAAACGTACAGTCCTCCTGCGCCTTTTCATGTACACCTGAAGCAATTTTTCCGAAAACATAAACAGTTTGGCAGCCGCGACAGGCGGTTGTATTCTTCCCTTTGTTACCACTATTTCCGAACCGGCCACAGCCTGGATCATCTTCCGGCCAGGGAAGCGTTGGTGTATGCACATTTCCTGGTATCCTCGCAGGCTGATCCGTTTCTCGATTTTTGGCTTCGCGAATTTTCACAGCTTCAACCTGACGATGTGCAATTGCCTTTAGCCGAAAAATCGGCTTTGCTGGAAAAGCATGTGGATTTTAATTTGGAGCACATTTTTCCATATACCGATGAGTTGATGGAAGAAATTGATGCTGCGGCATTTATCAGGTCCCTGCTGGTACAACCCTGGGTCTGGATCAGGATCAGGAAGGAAGAAAAAAAGGTACGGGAGGAAATTGTGGAAAAGGGCTGGGAACCCATGGTAGACGAAGGACAGATGATGGCATTTCCGCAGGATCTTCCGCTCACGCAGCTTAAAAGTTATGGCCAGGGTTGGTTTGATATTCAGGATCGCTCCTCGCAAATGACCGCCAAAATGTTCAATCCCAAGCCGGGCGAATTCTGGTGGGACTGCTGCGCTGGTTCTGGCGGCAAAAGTCTCTTGATCTGGGATATGCAACCGGATATTCACCTCTATGCCACCGACATCCGTGAAAATATTCTGAGCAATTACAAAACACGAATGATGAAGGCAGGCGTGAAACCTGAGAAAGTTCTGGAGGCCGATCTGACAAAGGATGAAGAAATTGCGCTGCCAAAGTTTGACGGGATCATCCTGGATGCACCCTGCACAGGTTCCGGCACCTGGGCCCGCAATTCGGAGCGGCTGCGCTATTTTGAGTTAAATGAAATAGAGCAATACGCTAAACTTCAGCAAAAACTCCTTGAGCGCGTGCAGCAATTTCTCAATCCCGGCAAACCCATTATTTATATTACCTGCTCGGTATTTAAAAAAGAAAATTCAGAAGTAATTGGGGCAGCCGGGCCCAGCCTTACCGAAGAATCCCGAAAAGCATTTCCCGGCTATGATAAAAGAAGCGATTCACTTTTTGCCTCAAGATTATCCACCCCCTAAATACAGCTCACGAACTAAACACGAAACGCTGAACACGGAACACAGAACGCTGAACGCTGAACACAGCACACCACTCACTGCTCCAGGCTCGCCTTCAAAGCATCCATCAGGCTTTTTCCTTTCCCTGTGCTCTCGGCCTTTGGCTCCTCAATGTAGGTCTTTTCCTTTTTCTCCATCATTTTCTTAAGCTGCTCGGCAAATGTGTCTTTGAATTTCTCTACATGAAATTCTTCTTCGTAAAGTTGGTTTACAAGCGAAATAGCCAGTTCAAGTTCCTTTTTATTGAGTCGCGGTGGTTCTTCCAGTTGCTTAATGTCATTTACATCCCGCACTTCATATTTATAATTAAGGGTGCTGAGAATAAGACCATTGTCAAAATCACGAATGGCGGAGATGTATTCTTTCTCACGCATTACGAAACGGCCAATCGCTACTTTATCACTGGTTTTTAAAACTTCTTTAAAAAGAAAATATGCCTTTTCCTTAGCTTTTGCCGGGGCAATAAAATAGGGTTTGTTGTAATAAATAGGATCAATTTCCTTCAGGTCAACAAATTCTTCAATTTCAATTTGATCACTTTTCTCCGGTTTTATTTTTTCCAGTTCTTCTTTTGTAAAAACCAGGAATTCACCCTTGGCAATTTCCAGCCCTTTTACGGTGTCGTCCCATGCCACGTCTTCTTCACAGCCGGGGCAGTGGCGCTTATATTTAACCGGTGTATGGCATTTTTTGCACAGCAGCCTGAATCCCATAGATTGGTGGCTCACGGCTGAATATAGTTTTACAGGAATATTTACCAGGCCAAAGGCAATGCTTCCACTCCAGATTGCTCTCATAATTTTTTCAACTTAACATTGTAGTTGAATAACAAAATCCTGATGGGCCTGTTCTGGGCAGATATTGCCGGAAATGAAATTCTTTCTTTTAACCACATGAACCTGACAAATTATGTTTCCGATCGGAGATGATCACATCAAAGGCTCGCGGACGCCTTTTCTGAACTGGATATTTATAGTACTCAATGTTCTGGGCTTTGTGTATGAACTCGGCCTGACGGAGCAAGAGCTCGCGGTTTTTTTTACGAACTATGGAGTCATCCCGGTGGAAATCCTCCAGGGCCAGAATCTCTTGTCGCTCTTTACCTCCATGTTTCTGCACGGAGGCTGGATGCATCTCATCGGCAACATGCTGTTTCTCTGGGTTTTTGGCGATAACATCGAACACGAATTTGGCCACCTGAAATACCTGCTTTTCTATCTGGCAGGCGGACTTGCAGCTTCGGCTGCACATATTTATTTCAATATGGAGAGCGTTGTGCCCAGCATTGGGGCCAGCGGAGCCATCTCGGCCGTATTGGGTGCTTACCTTGTACTACACCCTAAGAACAAGGTTAGGGTGCTTGTCTTTCTCGGCTTTTTCATCACCACCTGGCGGGTGAATGCCTTTTTCTTTCTCGGCATCTGGATCGTGCAGCAGGTCATCAGCGGAGTGGCCAGCATTTCCATAGATACGGCCCAGACGAGTGGAGTGGCCTGGTGGGCGCATATAGGCGGATTTGTATTCGGAGTAGCCGGAGGTTTTTTCAGACGGCTGATCCGGTAGTGAAATCAATAAAAGCGCTCAGATCAGTCCGAACTGACTGAAATGATGCATTATATGATTGTGATGAAACAGCAGCCACTCTTCAAGCGTGAGGGCGCCAAATAATGGATGTACAGGCATTGCCCCTGAATGTTCGCGCATAAAAGCCTTCATATCCTCAAGTTCGTTCAGCAGTTTGTTCCTGGCATCCTCAAACGAAGGATAGTGTGCCGGGCGTGGTTTGGCAGGCATCAGCGGATTATGCATATTGCGCTCAAAGAGCCTGTCAGAGAGCAGCAATTCTTTTTTCTTCTCTGCCTCCTCCTGCGAAATTCCCAGGCCAGGGTCAAGCTTGCCATTGGCAATTTTCACGGTGAGGATGATGTGCTCCAGCATCTGCTGTGCATTCATCTGACCCCAGCGGGCGGGGGTGTCCTTCTCAAGCTTCTCCAAAAGTGAAGGCGCTTTCATTAAAACGAATTCGGCATGTTCATTCATCGGGCAGGTTTTGAGGAATTAAGAACATGGATATAGGCAAAGGGTTTATTTATCGATTTTGCTATTTTAAAATTTTAGCCACTAAGGCACAAAGGACACTAAGGAGCACTAAGGTTTGATTAAATGCTTAGACACAAAGACACGAAAAACACTAAGGGGCACGAAGTTTTGTTTTTTAAAATTGCCACAAAGGCACTAAGAACACTAAGGAGCACAAAGTTTTTGTTTTTTAAATTAGACACAAAGGCACGAAGAACACAAAGGGGCACTAAGTTTTGCTTTTAAATTAGACACGAAGGCGCGAAGAACACTAAGGGGCACCAAGGTTTTGTTTATAGAATTTTGAGAATTATTTCGAATTAATAAAAGTTAAACCAAGCGATTCTTTACTCCGCATTCAGTGCCCGGATTGCTTCCTTAAGTTCATCTGGATCATGTGGTGGATTGGGGTCGGCAATTTTGCCGTGTTTGTTGATGAGGAAGGTTTTGGGAATTCCTGAGATATTATATGCTTCTGCAATTGGCGATTTAATCCCTGACACCCTCAGGTGTATTCCTTCAATTTCCAACATCTCCACTGAATTTCGCCATTGCGCCTCATTTTCATCTATTGATACATATACGAAAACAACATCCTCCTTCAGCAATTCTTCCTTGTGCATTCTGAAGTTGCTCATATCCATAATACAGGGTGCGCACCAGGAAGCCCAAAAATCCAGCACTACAGTTTTGCCGGCATAAGCAGATAAATCGAAAGTGTCGTTATTTATTGTCGATGCTACAATGGCTGGTGGAACATTGCCCGGCTTCAACATCACCACCTTACGGTAATTCTTTCGTGCCCTTTCAGCATAAGGCGTTCCTGCACAATCCTTCAGCAATTTTTGGTAGCGCAATTGAATGGATTCGTGAGGTGTTTTTTGTAACGCCAGTTCTACAAGCCTGGTCTTTTGATAGCAGGCAATTTCTCCCGTAAAAACGGAATCAGTAATATCGAAAAGTATGGGATATAGGGAATCCTGATTATATTCAAAACCTTTTCTCTTCTGCTCTGACAGTATATAATTCCATACGTAATAGCCAGTAAAGGAGCGATATTCCGGAATATCCAAGTCTTCAGGATTTTCAATGAGGATGGTATCGAGGAACGAATAATAATCCGAATCCACAATGCCAGAGTCTGTCTTCATTCCTAAATTGTAGGCATGAAACATCGGATAAAGAATCCTTTTCGTGGCAATTGAATATAATATTTCCTGATATATATAATTTTTGAAGGAAGGATGGACATTCGAAGGCAACCAAATTTTATGATACCGGTCCAACCGAAACTGGTCGTATCTACCCCAACATTCCGAATGAAGATTAGGAAGCTCTCTTGGAGAACAATAATTTTTTAATAAAAATGCTGATCTTTCCTGTTCTTCCTCCTTCAGCAACTGACATCCCAAAGCTTCGCCTCCTTTAAAATGTACTATAAGACTGTCAGAGTCTATGATGTCGAATTCAACAGATAAAGTATCCCCTGGAACTAAAAATAGGGATGCGGATTTTTCAGGGCCTATAATAATGAATGCCCTAACCGCGCTGGAATGATTGAACTCAAAGTAGAAGGAGCCATCCATATCAACGGCTGATTTCAATACCTCTTGTTCATAACCGGATTCCGGTAAGGCAAAATATAGCTTCACATTTGCCTTATAGGGGCTGGTGCCTTTCACAATCGTGGCAGATGCAATAAACGGTGTAAAGCCAAAGAGAAGCAGGAAAATTAAATTGGAGAAATTCATGATACTGAAATGTTTTAATTCGCCTCGGTTGCGCCAAAGGTATAGAATCCAACTTAAAATTTAGACACAAAGACACGAAGAACACAAAGGGACACAAAGTTTTTTAATAATTTATAATCCAAAATTTATAATTCAAAATTAAAAAAGTACTGGCTTATTTAAAATTGATATGCCAATCCTACAATTGCATAAGCTGCATTGGTACGTTTGGGAAAATGCTCAGATCCATATATTTGATAAAGACCAAGATTGTCCCTTACTTCCAAACTTAGAAAGAATAGCTCGCCAAGTTGTGTTCCGACACCTATCCCTCCCGCAATACCGAGATCCAGCCTTTTGTAATTCTCCGTCCTATCAACCCGCATTTCAGGTTGATGTCGCCACGGTTTCAGAACCATAACCTGATTTAACAGAAATGCTACATAAGGGCCAGCGTTTATGAAAAACTTGAATTTATTTCCAAAAGAAAGGTGGCCCAATAGGGGTATACTGCTATAATAAAAATTATTATGAATCTTTGACTTGCCTGCCGGCCTTCCAAATTGGTCTGTCATAGAGAACTCAGCGTATGTCCCCTTCCTCTCTAAAGCCAATCCTGTCTTGAGCGAAAAATGCCTGGAAACGTTATACTGAACTGCAACTCCGCAGTAGTAGGCCAGCGCTGGATTATAGGGATCCCAGAATGTGTCTCCTCTCATTGAAGAAATGCCAGGCCCGCCTTCCACGCCAATTTGCCATTTGTGTGACTGCGCAGAAGCGGTGACAGAGAAAAAGGCGAGAGCAAAAAGGGTAGTGAATACTATGTTTCTTATTTTCATAGTCGGCAAAGCTTTAATTAGAAATCAAAAGTACTGGTTTTTTGCCGCAAAGGCACGAAGGACACTAAGGTTTGATTAAACGCTTAGACACAAAGAAACGAAGAACACTAAGTAACACAAAGTTTTTTAATAATTAATAATTAATAATTTATAATTAAAAAGTTTTTTTCCACAAAGACCCGAAAAACACAAATGAGCACAAAGATTTTTTATTAAATTTTATAAACGTCAGTCTTAATACCAATTACCACGTACTGGCTAATTCACAAAGAATTACAAAGCAAAAACTTAGTGTGTCTTTGTGTCCTGGTGACTTAGTGTCTGTGAATTTTGGTTAATTTCACTATTTTTATTTGACATTTAGCACTCAATATTTAACATTAAAACTTATGTCTGAAGCACCCCCAAATTAAACTTCTTCTCAATCGGAGAATGGTTGGCGGCTTCTATGCCCATCGAAATCACCTTGCGTGTTTCCACCGGGTTGATGATGGCATCTACCCAAAGGCGGGCGGCTGCGTAATAGGGGGTGGTTTGTCTTTCGTAGCGGTTCTTCATTTCGTCCAATAGCTCTTTCTCTTTTTCAGGGGTGATGACTTCTCCCCTGGACTTTAGGGAGGCTACCTCTATTTGCAGCAATACCTTGGCGGCCTGTTCGCCTCCCATTACTGCGATTTTGGCGGTGGGCCAGGCCACGATAAGGCGCGGGTCGTAGGCTTTGCCGCACATGGCGTAGTTTCCGGCCCCGTAGGAATTGCCGGTAATGATGGTGAACTTTGGCACCACGGAATTCGCAACGGCATTCACCAGCTTCGCCCCGTCTTTTATTATGCCGCCCTGCTCAGAGCGCGAGCCGACCATAAAGCCGGTGACATCCTGCAAAAAGACCAGAGGGATTTTCTTTTGGTTGCAGATCATGATAAATCGCGCGGCCTTGTCAGCCGAATCAGAATAAATGACGCCACCGAACTGCATTTCGCCCTTTTTGGTCTTCACCACTTTGCGCTGGTTGGCTACGATGCCCACGCTCCAGCCGTCAATGCGCCCGTAGCCACACACGATGGATTTGCCGTATCCTTCCTTGTATTGCTGAAACTCAGAATCATCTACCAGGCGGTCAATGATCTCCATTACGTTATAAGGTTTGCTGGAAGAGAAATGACCGAAAATCTCCTTTACATCTTTTTTAGGTGCCTTCGGTGCTTCCCGGTTGAAACCTGCCTTGTCATAATTTCCCAGCTTGTCCATGAGCTTGCGGATTGCATCCAGGCAGCTTGGGTCGTCATCAAATTTATAGTCTGTAACGCCCGAAATTTCGCTGTGGGTTGTGGCCCCGCCCAGGGTCTCGCTGTCTACGTCCTCACCAATGGCAGCCTTTACCAGGTAAGGCCCGGCCAGGAAAATAGAGCCTGTGCCATCCACGATCATCGCCTCGTCTGACATGATCGGGAGGTAGGCGCCACCGGCTACGCAACTGCCCATTACCGCAGAGATCTGAATAATGCCCATGCTGCTCATCACCGCGTTGTTGCGGAACATGCGTCCAAAGTGTTCCTTGTCCGGGAAAATCTCATCCTGCATCGGAAGGAAAACGCCTGCGCTGTCCACCAGGTAAATGATGGGCAGCCGGTTCTCGATGGCAATTTCCTGTGCCCGCAGGTTTTTCTTGGCCGTAATGGGAAACCATGCCCCAGCCTTCACTGTGGCATCATTGGCTACCACGATGCACTGCCGCCCCGATACATAACCGATCATCACCACAACGCCACCTGCCGGGCAGCCGCCATATTCCCTGTACATCTCATGGCCGGCAAATGCCCCAATCTCGATCCGCTCGGTGCCCTTATCAAGGAGGTATTCCACGCGCTCGCGGGCCAGCATTTTGCCCTGTGCCTTTTGCTTCTGTTGCCTCTTTTCCCCGCCACCTTCATGGATTTTTCGCAGCAATTGCTCAGTTTTGCTCAACAGCAGCTTATTCTGGTCTTCGTTCGTATTATACTCCAGGTTCATATCTTTGATTCTTTGAGAGTGCAAGTTTAGGGATTTGTGAGGGGAGGTGGGGGAGTTGCCAAAGGCTTTATTAAGATTAAAAGACATGCTGAAATCAGTTTATTTGGAGACATCCGTTTTCGGAGGTTATTTTGATGAAAATTTTCCATAGACATAGTTTCCTTTTATGAGCGTTGATCAGAACACCTAATGAAATTGTTTAAGATGATTAGGACGAAAGTCAAAACTCATAAGGGTTGAGTGAAAAAACTCAGAGCCATCCGGGATAAGATAAATATTGACATCCAAAACATGACGCTTAAAGAAGAGAAGGAATACCTGAGAAAAATGAAGGAAGTTGAAAATTCCGGTGGGAAAAATCAGAAAGATTGCAAGAAGTAAAACTTATAGCCATCAGGACACAAAAAGCAATAAATGAATGGTTATAGAACCTTTAAAAAAATAGAACCACTATCATAATGAAATGGATAAAAAGTATAAAGGAAATAAATGACTATACCGTTACCTGTTTGTGGAATGACGGGGTGGTCAGAAAAATTGATTTAACTGAATTTATTATGGAAAAAGCTAAGAATCCTGAAAATTCTTATGCTCAATTAGCGGATAAGAAGCGATTTGCTGAAGTAAAATGTGACGGCTCAACGTTGTATTGGGAAAAGGGATTGGAGTTTAAAGACTATGATGGAAAAATCAAAAAAGGTCCTTTGGATATTGCCCATGAAGTTTTATTTGAATTAACGGTGGCCGGGAAAAGAATAAGACCAGAACGAAACACCATCAATCACGAATGAACGCAGCCTTAATTGAAATGAGCACAGGTGAGGAGAAAGTTATTAATTTATCGGAAAAGCAAATTGCTGATATCAAGCGTGTGCTTAAAGATGTCCAAAATGCTAAATTTAAAACCCATGAAGAGCACAAAAAAGCAATGGCGCAATTGTTAAGGGATTAATTATTTCTGAGTATAAAAACTATATCACTTCTTCTATTATGAAGAAGCCGTCATTTCCCTGTGGCTGGTAGAGCGGCATGAAAAGGCGGCCATCAATTTCTGCTTTAATTGCACCTTTTTGATTTCGAGCCAATATTTGTCCTGCCTTTATTTTTTCGAAATTCACATAGCCGGGTTCCATTTTAAATTGTTCATCAATATGAATAGAATATCGAAAGGCCATCCGGAAATTTTTCCTGCCTTCGGTCGTGGATTTGGAGAGCTCTTCATAAAATAATTGGTACCTCGGAATGTCATCATCACGCATCAGGCCGGCAGCACTAAGGGCGAGCCATATTATTGCTTCCTGGTTTTCGATGGATGAAAGCGCATCATGTTGCCCGGCCTCGTAGCATATTGCCGGATAACCCATTTCATTTATATGGTGGGTAAGCGTTCCGGTAAGTACACCCGGTTTATTCAGAATGGTGTATACCGGAAAGAGATTGGCCATTTTCCGGTTGATCGGGAGACTATCAATGCTGATGAAAGGCTGGCTCACGGAGGAGGTTGTATGCAGATCCAGGAAGTAGATCTTACGCTCGCCTGCTTCTTCAATTTCCTTGAGAATTATCTTATTAAGTTCAAAGAGTTCATGGGCTTCGGAAATGTCTTTCGCCACGGTTTCATGGTCTTTCATAATGGCGGCCACTTTATCATTTGTCCAAAGGCGGTTCAGGTCCATATCAATGTAGCGGTCTCCTTTTTCCAGGGCTCTCAGGTTACCGGCCAGGGCAATGAGCCGGCCCCGGAAGGGAAGTTGGAGCCGCTCCAGTTTGGTCAGCACTTTTTGCAAGGCACAAATCCCGGAGGTCTCATTGCCATGGATTCCGCCAAATACTACCAGGACCGGCCCCTCTTCAGTGCCGGTGTAGGAGCCTAATTCTCTGCGGGTTTCAAATTTTTCTTCGGTGGCTTTTATCAGTACTTCTACCATAACTTTAGTTTTTGGTTTAGTCGTTAAAAAGATTCCGTGCTATTTTCACAATGTCATGTTCGGTAACGAGGCCAAGGAGTTTACCTTTTTCCACTACCGGCAGGCATGTTATATTTTTTTCCATCAGCATTTTTACGGCATTTTTAATGGGCGTATCCGGTTTTACTGTCACCAGATTATTGATCATAAGATCCTTTACCGGATGCGATTCCACCTGGTCGCCAATTCTTTCCACAAAATAGCTGAGCAGTGAATTTTTCGTGATCAGCCCCACCAGTTTTCCTTTCTCGTCTTCCACGGGGATATGTCCGATTTTTTTCCAGTTCATGATGCTGGCAGCGAGGTCAATCAGGTCATTTTCCTGAACGGTAAAAAGATCCGTTGTCATAAGCTGGTCAATGCGCGAGAACTTTTGCGCGGTTGATCCCGCTTCGTCAGGCTGGGCCAGGTTCCATTTATGTACCGGTTTTCCTTCGCGCTGGCGCACTACCATTGCTTCTGTCAGGGTCAGGATGCTTTCATCCTTTTTCATGTTTTTATTAAGCTGCGCATAAGAGTCCAGTATCCATTTCGATCCTGTTTGCCGGCTTTTTATCCGTTCTTCTATTATTCCCAGGTAGTGGGCTGCTTCCTCTTTGTTGATCTTTGCGTTCGCTAATCCCTGGCGGGCAATCGGCAGCATCTCCTTCAGCAACAGTTCCTGCGCAGTTACCGGTTTGCTGTTTTTCATCCATTGAAACTGCACGTCAAGACCCATCCTCGCAGCATTTATAAAATTCGTTTTGGCATCATCGAATTCCATTTTTTTACTGATGTTTTTGTAAGAATCAGGCATTCCATTCATCAGTCCCAGCCAGAAAGCTGAGTTGGCTATTTCATCTTCCACACTTGGGCCGGAGGGGAGCAGCCGGTTTTCGATCCGCAGGTGGGGCTTGCCATCCGTGATCCCGTAGCAGGCGCGGTTCCAGCGATATACCATACCGTTCTGGAAAGTAAGGGCTGTTAACTGTGGTACTTTTCCGGTAGCCAGCGCTTCCAGGGAATCTTCTTCTACCTCGGTTCCCAACAGGAGGGAGTAGCGCGCCAGGTCTTCCCGGAATAGTTCTGTAATGGAACCTTCCACCCAATTGTTTCCGAATTCCACACGCGCGCTTTTTTCGCGTTTCATAGCGTGCTTCCGCCTGATGTCGCTCGACTGCTGAAAGATGGCCATGCGCGTTTCCTTCCAAAGTCTTTTACCCAGGAAAATGGGAGAATTGGTGCCAATGCAAAGCGAAGGGCCTGCAATGGCTTGCGCCCAATTGAATTTTTCCACAATGTCCTGCGGGTCTACCTGAAGGTGAACTTGCCAACTGGTAATGCTTCCGCCAAACACCGTGGGATTTTCGCGGCTGATGAGCTCGTCAATTCCGCGAATGCTGAATTCGTAATTGCTGCCCCGCATTTTATGAATGATGCTGTTCAAGGCTTCAAACCGGGGCTCCGGGGTGAGGTTCTCCATGCGCATATCCGATTCACGAATAGTAGGGAGAATACCGGCCAGGATCACGTTGCTTTCAAATTTATTTGCAGCGTTCTCTGCTTTTTTAAGGAACCTGGTGAGTTGCGTTTTCATTTTGGAAAAACATTTTCCCGTAAAGGGCTGCGGGTCCAGATTTATCTCCATGTTGAATTTTGCATATTCAGTCGTGAAGTGATCATCCCGGATATTCTTTAGCATTTCCATAACGATGGGTGCCGGGCGCATTGATTTATCTATCATGCAGATTTCCTGTTCTGCGCCAATGCGCTGCACGCCCTTCTCAAATTTATCTTCCTGAAGCATTTTCTCCAGGGCGCGCATGTCTTTCAGCAAATGCTGGCTAAAGACTTTGCGGTCAGATATATTGTCAAGAAGCTTTATTTTTTTACTCCCCATTAGTTGTTTTTAGCTTGATTAATTATGGATTATGAATGTTTAAAAAATTGTATCCTTTCAACAAGGCGAACCGTGATTAGTTGAGCCTTTACAGGAACAAAATGCCTTCTTCCGCAATCCGGCAGGAAAGGGAAATCCGGGCAAACAGAACATGAGAAAATTTCCTGATAATACCAGTGATAATTCACAATACAAGGTTCTTATTTATGTATTTAAATATGAAAAATTATAATTGGGATAAAGATTAAATACAAAAAACCCCGGGTTTTATAACACGAGGTTTTTTATCCTTGATAATTGGATAATTAGTTTGACCGGGGGCTACTGTTATTTAGCGGCAAGTTGATTCTGCTCGCTAATTTTAACAGGAATGGCGAATGAGAAATACTCCTGCATGTTACCGGTTACGTTCAGTCTTTCAGAACTGACGTCATTCAACAGGAACATTAACTCCAGTTTAAATTCACCATTTTTATCGGGATAAATAGTCAGGCCTTCCTGCAGTTCACTTGCAGTGAGTAGCACATCGCGCAAGGAGCCATTTTCTTTGGTTTTAGCCGTAGCAATGAATTTAACTTCATTATAATTCAGGTCGTAGTTTTCAAATATTTTTTGAAAATCTACATTGGCGGTAAGCGAGCCATCCTCGTTTTGTACAAATGATGACTGGCGCAGGTATTGGCCATATTCAATGGACATTTCAATTTCATTGATGAGATTTCGCAACATGAGTTTGGCTGATTTTTCCGCTTTTTGATTATCGGCATTGAATTGTTGCTGTTTCTCAGCAGTAGCCGGATTAACGATGTAGCAGGTATGCTTGATGCAGTATTGCGTTTTGCTATCCTGAGCTTGCGCAGTTGAAAGTTGCGCAGTAAAAAGTGCTATTGCGAATATGATCGTGGTTTTGATTGCAGCTTTCATGACGTGTATATTTTAGAGATGTTTGTTATCGTTGTTTAGTATTATAAACGCGATAACTACGTAATTGTTTACGTATACTTAAGTATTTTTATTATAGTGGGTGATATATGCTATAAAACAAAGATTATCAGAGTATTAAAATATGAAATTTTTTTCTGTGATGGTAGGAAGGATGTCGTTTGCAATGATTGCAGATCAGAGCCATCAGAAAATGTCGGCAAAAATACGTAGGTAAGAATGCTTGCTTTTAACGCGGATCGCATTTCAATCCATGGTAGCAAGCTCGCGGTTGGTGAGTGAGTTACCGTATAGCTTTCTGTAATACACCTTCCGTTCTATTGCATCAATGATTGGAGCGGTAAAATCTGTTTCTTCGAGAGTGCAGGCGCTTTGGAGGTTTCCAGCACTTATTACGTTGATCTCCATTAGTTTGTCGCCTGCAATGTCAAGCCCGGCATAAAAAAGTCCGTCATGCCTGAGCTTGGGTCCAACGATCCCGGCAAGTTCCAGCATCTTGTCCGTTATTTTTGCTTTTTTGGGAACGCCACCAGCGCTGATGTTGCTGCGTACGTCATTGGTTTTATTCACACGGCTGATCGCACAATATTTATTCTTAACGGTGAGCGGTTTTCCGTTTACCATCAGGATTCGTGTATCGCCTTTCACCGCTTCAGGCAGGTATTCCTGGGCTATCACGTAGCCCGACCGGTTGATGGCCTGAACGATCTGGTTCAGGTTGGTGGCTTCATCTTTCAGCAGAAATACATCCGTGCCTCCGGAACCCAGGAGTGGTTTCAGCACGATCTGCTTATTCATTTGCTCATAAAAATTCATAATCTCATCTGCGTTACGCGTAATAATGGTTCGCGGCCGCACGATGGCAGGAAAGTGCTGGAAGTACATTTTATTGATGGCAAACGAAAGCGTACCAGGATGATTTAGCACCAGCACATCATTTTTCTCAGCTATTTGTCCGAAGACGATCCCAGCATTTTGTGCCCATGACCGGTTGTCAACTTCTTCAGCCGGATTGTAGCGGAGCCAAAGCACATCAAGTTCCCGGGTAAATACTTGAGTTGAATTGACCTTGTTTTTCAGGGCCTCAAGAAAAGTGGTCGTGTTCTTAAATTTTCTGCTGTGAACATGCCGGGCTCTTGTGCCCATCTGGCCATCAGGATAATAGGTGAGTCCGCCTACTTCTGCCAGGTAAACGTTATGCCCGCGTTTATGCGCTGCGAAAGCAAGAAGTATGGAAGCATAGGTTGGGTATTCTGTGCTGATCTGATTGACCAGAAAGCAAATATTCATATATGTTATTTCTCTAATAAATTGATGAGTTGAATTCCTTTTTTGACTTTGTCCAGCCGTTTCCGGACAGAGGGGAGATCAAGGTAACGTGGAACAAGGGGAACGGGTTTAAGAACTTCCCGTTCCTGCAATTCATGCATAACAGAAATGTGCTTTTCAGCGATTTTTCCAATGAAGAGCGGTTCAAGTTCACCACCATTTTCGAGGTGCTTCATGAGGCGTGTGAGGCCGCGCAGGTAAATTACATCGCCAATGTATCCGCCACCCTGAAACACGCGGGTGGCGATACCAAAGGCGGTTTTTGGGGTGAACTGATAGGTTCCCGTAAGCAGCCGGAAAGTTTCCACGAATTCGGCTCCCTCCATCACTGAATGGGCCGCCACCACCCGGGCGGCCAGCAACCGCAAACGCGGACGATCAAGGCCTCCTACCAGATATTCGGATAATACGGCCAGTCCCTCCTGCAACTCCTCGTAGCCGGCCAGTCCGCTATATAATTGCCGGAACGGCTGTGCAGTCCCGTTTTGGTAGGTCAGCACATGGATGCCGACCTCATGCTGCAGCAGCGGCTGTAATCGCGACCTGGAAATTTTCAATATTGAAGGAATCAGCAGATTTCCCTGTGATACCATCAAGCCGGTCAGGTCATCACGCACCTCAATCCTTGAAGAAAAATCAGGATAGATTTTCCTGTAATGATCAAATTCTTCCCCGGCCTTTTTTGCAAATTCTTTTGCGCCAACCGGTTTCTCCCGGTTTTCCATCATTTTGGGAGCATGTTCAATTGTTACGTCCAGCGAAGCCAGCAACCCCTCGGCTATTTTTACAAAGCGGTTTTCAATGCCATTGAAAAGTCGGATGCTGTTGTGCATAAAGGATCTGGAATTCCTTTCGCCCAGCATCGTGATCTGCTTATCCAGTTCCTCCCGTTTATCGCGCAGCAGAAAGGCCATCGCAGAATCATGGATCTTTTTCAGATTGAGTTTGTAGAGGCGTCTTTTCAGTTCGTCAGGATCTACAGGTAGCAGGCGGTAGTGGAATTCCGGATTCTTGCTGTACTTCATCTTTCTGAATTTCAGCCATTCGCTCTGGCTGTTTACAGGGGATATAAGCAGCAGGAATTGGTAGCTCTGCTCAATGGCGGCAAGTTCCTTATCCACGTGCCACACGCTGCGATCCAGCGTCCGTCTTCCAAGCTTCTGATAGCTGGAAACGGGACAGGTGGTTTGTACCCGGATGAAGTCGTAAATGGTTTTTTTAAATACACCGGAAAGCAGGTTTTGCAACCTTCGGAAGAGCAATGGATAGCGCTGATTTGCCAATGAATCTTTGAACAGCGAAGGCACTTGCAATCCGATCAGTAAAATCCCGATATCCTTGCACTCTTCCAGCGAAAGCAACGGCTCAAAACCCTTGGGATAGCGCACGTCATTGCATTCCTTTTCCACTTTGGCAAAGGCATAGAGACGCTTTACTTTCTGCAACTCTTGCTCAAGAATTTCTACGGTGCTTTGGGCCTCATCGACAGGGCATTTTATCTTAAAGGTGTTATCGTCTTCTTCGTCAGCGCTCCAAATTTCAAAAAGCATAAAGGAGCGAAACAGGACTGAAAATTTATTGGCAATTGCTTTTACCAGTTTCCTGATTTGATAGGTTTCGTAGTCGTTCCTGGAAGTAAGCAAATAGGATGATTCTGACAAAACCAGCTTAAAGGTCGCTGCATCATCTTCGCGGCTGGGGTAGCGGTATACCATCAGGTAGGGCAACTGCTTTTCAATGCTGATCTTCCCGTGCCTCGGAAGCCTTTTCGCCAGCCAACTGCCTTTTTCTATAGTGGCGATAACTTTCTCAATAAAGGAATCGGATATTGGTTCTTGCTTCATATTAGTTATAAAATACAAGGCGCCAAACCGAAATGTTTTGGAAAAAGAAATGGGCTGGCCCGAAACAAAGAGACGCGGGTTCCGAACGATCTCAGAACCCACGTCTACAGGAATACATGAAGATTAAACCGACTAAATTTTAAAGTAATGAAAAAGCCTGTCGCTGATTCGCCTTTCCATTCGCAATTTTATCATTCAATAAATATCATCTCCTTTCGGGCAAACGAAAGGAGTGTTCGTTGCTTCGATAATACTTGATAACCGATCAAGCCGTCAAGTTTAAGTCCATAAGCTTCATTTAAATGAGATATATCACTAAACGCAGTAGGCAGGTTTTTAAATTCCTTTTTCCCTACTAAGGTATTTTTAATTTTGCCAATTTTAATCTCCTTGGGGTTGTTCTCAGCACCTACTAATCTGTCAGTTTTAATTCGCTTTACCTGCCCTTTTAGGGATTGAATTAAATGATCATCAATCAAATTTGATTCAGCACCGCAGTCGATCCCAAAGGCTAAAGTTTTATTGTTAATTTGTGCTTCAACCACCGGTATATGTCCTTCTAACATGAATGGAACTGAGCTTAAATTATTGTGTAGCAAATTTTCGTCTCTATATTTCTCAAAAATATCTGGATTAATAAAGGTGAGTTTGAGCGTCTTGTAATTAAATATTATATCATAATCCTTAATGAGATCAAATCCAATAAGTCCATAAATATCTGTATCTAATTTTTCTTCCAAATGAGATAAGTCAAGAGTAATTACCTCTTGATTAATGAGCTGAATACCACCAAAATCAAGCTGCTCTACGTTCTCTATATCCATCCCCGAAATGTTCCCACTTACCCCTTTTGATGATGAAATAGTTCTTTGGCTCCTCTCTTTTCCGGAAAAGTATTTTGAGTTGAGTATGACTTTGGGCGAACCGTTGTCCAGAATGAATGTTCTTTTTTCTCCATTTAAGAGAACATTTACTGCAATTAAATTACCTGCCATATAGAAAGGAACCTCAATGATGTCCTTGTTGGGTTTTTTTATTTCACTTTTATCATTTAAAGTTTTAACTTCTATCTTAAAAAGGTTGAGACCCTTTATCATATTATTCTTATCGAAAATGAACGTAGCCTCTTTGATGCCCATTTTTTCATACTCTATTCTGTACTTTAGTTCCAGCCCTTCATTCAATTTATTTTGATTTACTTCTTCGTGGGACTTTACATTTTCTCCTAATTGCGATAAAAGTTGGGCTAAGACCAATTTTGCTGTCTCTCCTTTTTGTCCAGCCATAGTAAAATCATCAGACAGATGATTATTCAGATTTGTAGAGGATTGGTTATTGATTGCTTCAATGCTAAGATCCACAACTCTTCTGCATATATCAATATCCTGAGCAACTGATATTTGTGTCAGAAAAAGCATGGACAACAGGACTTTGACCTTCTTCATTCTCTTTATTTTAAATGACTTCAGGATTTTGGTCATACGATTTTCCGTGGCAGTTGCGGACCATCACTTCTTCTGACGGCATTGATGATCCGGAACAACTTCAGGTTTTTCTATTTTTTCAGAAGCAGCAGTCGCTTTCTTTGGCGTTACACTATCGGCATTTTCAGCCGTAAGCATTTGCAATTCATTGATGAGCGCAAGGTCAAGTTCTATCGAATCCCCAGGCTTAGAAGATTCCTTTTTAACCGGTTCTCCGGAGGCCAGCAGCACCGGTTCATTCCATTGGGGATTATTATAAATTTGTGCCGTCAGGGAGGGCATCGTGGCGAGGAGGGCCATTGCTCCTGCGGCCGTTCCAAGATATTTTTTCAATCGTTTCATCGTGCTTGCCTTCAGTTTTAAATTTAAACCAAAAAGTAATCGCGTTTCAATTATGAACACAAAGGTGGATGATGGTTATATTAAAGTGAGTTAACGAAGATAGAATAAAGGTTAAAGTATGTTAAACAGCGAATAGCACGTTTAATAGCTTATAAATTTGTTTTGTGAGAAAGTATAAAATTCATTTTCTGATAGCGCTTGCTGCAGCTTCTATGATTGGCCTTATGGTGATCCAGGCTATGTGGATACGAACGGCCCTGGAAGAGAACCGCAATAAATTTGAGATACATGTAAATGCGGCATTGCAGCGCGTGGCCGAGCGGCTGGAAAAGCGAACCATTTATGAATATGTAGAGAAAAAATGGGTATTTACTGAAATACACTTACCAAAGAAGGCAGACCAGGCGCGCCTGGAAATGCTTCAGGGGATAGCGATAGACCTGAGCCGCCAGGGCCAGGAGATTGATGAGCGCCTTGACTATGCAAAACTGGAAGAATACCTGCAACAGGAATTTGAAAACCGGGATCTGCAACTGAATTTTGAAACTGCCATAATTAATGATGCAAAAGACAGCTTCCTTTATCTGAGTTCCGAGGCTACGCAAGCCAATCTGGCGAGAAGTGAGTTTCGTGCTGCCCTTTTCCCCACAGATATTTTTGCGGATCAATCCACAATGCTGGTCGTTAGCTTTCCTGACCAGCAGATCTACCTGCTAAAGCGCGTCCTCTGGATGTTGCTTTTCTCTGGGCTTTTTATCCTCATTATTGTGTATTCATTTTTCTGGATGGTGAATAATTTGCTGCGCCAGGAAAAGCTTTCTGCTATGAAGACGGACTTCATTAATAATATGACGCATGAGTTGAAAACACCCATCAGCACAATTTCGCTGGCTACGCAGGCATTGCGTGATTCAGAGCTTGATCGCACACAGGAATTGCTGGACCGGTTTACCGGCATTATTTCCAGCGAAACTAAGCGCCTGGAAAGCCAGGTGGAGCGGGTGCTGCAGATAGCCAAAATGGAAAAAGGACAGGTTACGATGGAGAAGGATTGGTTTGATGCCAGGGAAGCAATAACTGATGTGGTGGAAAGCATGCAAATGCTGGTGGAGGAAAAGGGCGGTGAAATGCACTACAAGCCACTGACGGAACCGCTGAGCATTTGTGCAGACCGGATGCACTTTATTAATGTGCTCGGCAACTTGCTGGACAATGCCATGAAATACACAGAAAGCAAACCTGTCATTACCGTGTCGGCTGAGCCGGTGAACTCCGGCCTGCAAATATCGGTGGCTGACAATGGCATCGGTATGAGCCAGGAACAACAGCGAAGGGTATTCGAGAAATTCTATCGAATCCCGACAGGAAACCTGCACAATGTCAAAGGCTTTGGCCTGGGCCTCAGCTATGTAAAATCAATTGTAGATGCGCATGGCGGACACGTAAGCCTTAAAAGCTCACCAGGCAAGGGAAGTGCGTTTACGCTTTGGTTTCCATTAAAACATGAGCATTAATTGGGATAAACTATTCAGAAAAGGTTGGTTTAAATAATTACTCAATGAGCAAGGCAAATATATTATTGGTAGAAGATGATGAGAATCTTGGCATCGTGCTGAAGGAATATCTGGAAATGAAAGATTATTCGGTGAGGCTTTGCAGGGATGGCGATGAGGGCCTGGCGCGCTACGAAGACGGTAAATTTGATTTGCTGATCCTTGACGTTATGCTGCCCCGCAAAGATGGATTTACGCTGGCCCGTGATATTCATGCACGCAACCCGAATCATCCACCCATCATTTTTCTAACTGCAAAATCTGAAAAAGAGGATCGGCTGACTGGATTCAAGGTGGGCGCTGACGATTATCTGACGAAACCATTCAGCATGGAAGAATTGCTGTATCGTGTAAACGCCATATTGAGACGAACCGGAAATCTGCCAAACCAGAACGGACTGAGCGGGGAGATGAAATTCGGGGATTTCATATTTGATCCGGACCATCAAACGCTGAAGTGCGGACCGGAATCCCGTAAACTAAGTACCAAAGAATCAGAGTTGCTAAGGATGCTTTGCCTGCATCAGAATAATGTCCTCAGCCGCGATGTGGCGCTGAAGGAGATATGGAATGAGCATGACTACTTCACTGCCCGCAGCATGGACGTTTACATCACCAAGCTGCGCAAATACCTGAAGCAGGATCCCCGGGTTCAGATTATGAACGTACATGGCAAGGGATACCGGTTGCTGGTGGAGCAGTAGAGGTGGTTGGCAATTAGCAATTAGCAATTGGACGTTGGCAATTGGCTTTTTGTAATATTAAATTAATTATTAAAAGCTAAAACTTATATTACCCTTGTTTTTTCAATTTAATTAATAAGTGCTTGGAAGTGTTTTTATTTTTAATGGATTTTTTAATATTAAAACTGCCCAGGATCATTTCCCCAATTATCTTTTTCTTCATCCGTCCAAAGTGAGGGAAAGAACTTGCGCTGCTGATATTTCGGGTGCAGGTATTTTTTCCATTGGCTGCCACCGGTAGCGGCTTTGGTTTCGCCTTTTCGGTCGAGGTAGTGCTGCGCTGTTCGCAGATGCACGAGCGGCCATTCAATATTATAAAACCGGTCGAAATCGCGCAAAGCTGCTGTAAGTTCAGGAGGCGCTTTTTCTGCCAGGTTTCTCATCTTGTCATCCAGCGTTTTGCCTGCCAACGCTTTGGCAAGGGCAATAAAGCTGTCCAGATATTTTTCTTCAAAAAGATTCAATGTTAGCGTGGTTTTTCCTGTTTCGCGGCTATAGCCGGCATCCCGCCAGTATATGTTCCGGAAGTAGTCTTCCACGGAAGGATTGTCTGGCAAATGTCTTTTACCATGTTCATTTATCAGGTTTGGCAGAGGTGTGCAATGAAGTTCGATAAACCTGAACTGAGCGCTCTGGAAACCGCTGGCGGGCGCAAGCGTCATCCTGAATGCATTGTAGTCGTCATAATCCATCCCATCCCGCATCACGTCATAGGAGGTGATGAGCATATCAGTATAACGAATGACTCGCCTCACCTTGGCCGCTATAGCCATCGCATCGGGATCGTTTTCACCGGTGATCTGCTTCAGTTCGTGGAGGATCAGTTTCAGCGTCAGTTCCGTCACCTGATGATACATGATAAAGATCTCTTCATCCTTATAACCGGTGCGGGGCTTTTGCAGTGAGAGCAGGGTATCCACTTCCACATAGTCCCAGTAGGTAACCGGACGAGCCTCAAGCAAACCCTTCAGATAGGTTTCCGGGTTTTCGCCCAAACTTTCGTATTTTGCTTTTATTTGATCTAATAATTTCTGATCCATTTTTGTAAATTTAATTAAGTGAAATGTTTGAATTAAACCTGGGATTAAGTGTATCGCTTTTAATTTTAAAAACAAATATTAAAAATACAGGAGTGTCAAAATAATTTATTTCAAAATTTAATTTCATAGCTTATTGTTTTAATAAAATTAAATGCAGTTAAATATCAATTTCTGTGAATCTCAGTTGAGCGGTACCGTCTGTAAGTTTAGCTGCCAGCATTTGGATGGTTTGCCGTGCCATCAGGTCTCTAAAGTCGTTTCGAATTTTCTCGTATTCATGATGAAGCGGGCATGGTTGGGCAGCGCTGCACCGGTCCAGCCCAAGTCCGCATTTTTGGAATACGGTTTCGCCCTCCATTGCCAGGATCACTTCCATCAGGGATATGGCATCGCGGTCGCGCGCTATGGAAAATCCTCCTGCCGGACCTTTAAGACTGCTGATCAATCCCGCTTTGGCGAGCCGCTGCAGAACCTTTGCGGTAAAAGATTTCGGAGAGCGAATGGCCGTTGCAATTTCCTCAACGCCAACCTTCCCCTTTCTACCGGGTTTTGATTCCAGATAAATAAGAGACTTGATGGCGTACTCGCTCGTTTTGCTCAGCATAGGCTGGGATGGATTTTTCTTTCCTCCTGTTTATTTGACAAAGGTAAAGTGCCCTTTGTAAATACAGGATATTTAAGTCCTCTAATATCCGGGTAAGGTTGTTTCATTTTTTAGCCATTGTTTTCTCCTGATGTTTTATAGTTTTGGCCGAAACAATTCAGAATATTGAAACAATGGGAAACAGCATCAAAAAAGCACTGCTCATCTTTATAAAGAACCCCGTGATCGGGAAAGTAAAAACCAGATTGGCCAGCACCATTGGTAACAGCAGTGCCTTGAAGGTATATCACCGCTTGCTGGAGCATACCAGAGGAGTAATAGAAGAGGTGGATAATACGGATAACTGGCTTTTTTACAGCGATTATATCCCGGCAAAAGATGAATGGAACGCGAACGAATTTCTGAAGCTGCTGCAGAAAGGGGACGGCTTAGGGGAAAAAATGAAGAATGCCTTCGCTGATGCGTTTAAGGAGGATTTTGATAAAGTACTCGTCATCAGCCCTGACTGCCCGAAGCTGCGGCCTTCCATTATAGAGAATGCTTATAAAAAGCTGGATAACGTAGACGTGGTAATTGGTCCGACAGAAGACGGGGGCTATTACATGATTGGCATGAATAAGCTGCATTCCTCGTTGTTCGATGAAAAGTCCTGGGGATCAGAGGTGCTTTTTGCGGAAACCGTGGATGAAATGGACAAGCTCGGCCTGAAGTGTTTTGTGTTTGAAAAGCTTCTGGATGTAGATCGTGAGGAAGACCTGGGGCCGCTCAAAAAGCTGATCAGCTAAGCATAAAAAAAAGGCGCTGGAAGCTATGCCTCAGCGCCTTTCTCAGAAGGGTGGAAGATGGGATTTGAACCCACGACCCCCAGTGCCACAAACTGGTGCTCTAACCAACTGAGCTACAACCACCGTTTTTAAAGGCCACAAAATTAAGGCGAAGTTCTGATAAAATAAGCCCGGCCTGCCGCATTTTATTAATTCCTTTGGCGTTATTTTTTTACTAGTTCCTTAAACCTGCCTGTCATGCACTTCGAATTCGAGAGTCCCCTGCATCGCGTCAAGCAACTCATCCTGCAGGGCGAAAACCAGCATCTTGATTTTAAATTTAATATTTCAAACTCAAGGAAAATTGCTAAAACCCTGGTGGCCTTCGCCAATACTCAGGGAGGCAGGCTGCTGATTGGCGTGAAAGATAACGGACAGATTGCCGGAGTTCGCTCTGATGAGGAGTACTATATGATAGAGGCTGCCGCAACAATGTATACCAAACCTGAAGTAAAGTTTGAAACGCAGGAGTGGGAGGTAGACGACCGGATGGTCCTGGAAGTTTATATAGCTGAAAGCGATAAAAAACCTCACTATGCGATGGATGAAAAAGGCAAGTGGCTGGCGTATATCCGCTTTGAGGACAATAACCTGCTGGCCAACCGGATCTGGCTGGAAACCATCAGGCGCAAGCGCCAGGAGAAGCAGACGGTGATAAAATATTCGGAAGAAGAAAATCTGCTGCTGGCATATTTGCTGGAGCATAAGAAGATCACCCTCGGAGAATTCGGGACACTAACCCGCATCAGCAAGCGCAAGGCGGAGAACATCCTGATAAACCTGGCGGCCATCGGGATCATCGAAATCCATATTACCACTGACGAAACCTATTTTACGCAAGGACATCCGCAGACGGAAGGGCAGGATCAGATCAGGTAACGGCATGCCATGCCCATTCCAGCACTTCCCACAGCGCCCATAGCAGCAGGATGGCTGCGACCAGCAACACAATAGCAGCAATTACGATCACTTTGGCAGCGCTTCCCTGATGCCGGCCTTCAGTATAATGCGCCTTCAGGAGCTTCAGGTTGCGGGTATTGGCTTTGAAGAAAAAGTCGAAGATATTTCCGATGAGCGGAATGCTGCTGATAAGAAAATCCAGGAGCACATTCACCACCATCAGCGCCACTACGCGGCCGCTGACGCCATGCCTCGCCATAATTAAGACCAGCCCGCCCTGCATGATCAGCGTTACGCCATCGCCCAAAAATGGAATGAGGCTGATCACCGGTTCCAGCCCGAAGCGGAATTTCGTTCCGGGTATCCGGAATTTGCTGTCCAGCAGATCAGCCACCTTTTCAATATTCCGGAATTCTTTTACACCTTTTTCTGTAGTCATTTCTTTTAAATGAGGAAAACCAAAAAACGTTGGGTGGGAACCAAATAAATTAGCATGAAACAGATATGTGGAACAAATTCAGGATTAAGTGCATTGATAATATACTTTCAGTATCATTAAATTAAAACCTGCTGTTATGAAAAGCCGTACACTCCGGATCCTGGGATATGCCTTTTTTTTGATTGGAGGCTTTATGTTAATCCCGTCAACGCTCAGTGTTTTTAACACCACAAGTGTGGTTTATGGAGCACCTGTATTAATGACCATAATGCTTATTATTTCACTGCTGCTGGCGTTGGCAGGAATTGGCCTTATGATCAAAACCAGGCACTTAGCTCCCTGATTCCGGGAACAATATTGTTTTATAAAAAAGAACCGCAGTTTTTACTGGCGGTATCAAATTCTTATGGCCTTTTTTGTTAATTATTAAATGTTAAATATTAAAATAATTGTTTAAAATTCAAAGGTAAATGCTACTATAAAATTGCCCTTCCCAAGATATATAAAACTTATTATTGCATTCAATTTACAAATCCCCGATCTATGAATTATGAGGACCTCTGCCAACAGGTAATCTCGCTGTCAGGCGAAACTGCGGAATATATCCTTGAGGAAAAGAAACATTTCAATATCAGCGATATTCGCAGCAAAGGCTTCAATGATCTGGTTTCCTATCTTGATATTGAGACAGAAAAGCGACTGAAAGAGAGGTTATCGCAGATCCTGCCCGGAGCTACATTCCTGGCCGAAGAAACCGCTGCAGAGGCTGAAGCAACTGACCTGACCTGGATTATTGATCCCATTGACGGCACTACCAATTTTGTACACGGCATGGCAATTTATTGCATCAGCATCGCACTTTATCATAACGGAGCGGTGCGAATGGGCGTGGTATACGAGGTAGAGACAAGCCGTGCCTATTATGCCTGGGAGGGAGGAGGTGCATGGCGCGATAGAGAAACGATCAGAGTAAGCGATGTGCAGACGCTTGATGATTCGCTGGTGGCAACCGGATTTCCTTCCAGGGATTATGGAAGGCTGCCGGAATACATGGAGGTTTTTGAGTATTGTATGAGGTATACACATGGTGTGAGGCGGCTTGGCTCAGCAGCCTTGGATCTGGTATACCTGGCGGAGGGTCAGTTCGATACTTTTTATGAATATGGCCTGAGCCCTTGGGATGTGGCTGCGGCAGCACTCATCGTAAAAGAAGCCGGTGGTGAGATCTACGATTTTGAAGGCGGAGGAAATTACCTGTTCGGGAAGGAAATAATTGCAACCAACGGTAAAATTGGAGATGCTTTCCTGAAGATTGTACATAAAGCTTTTTCAAAGAATGCACAAGCAGGTTAAAACAATAGATCTGTAGAAGTATTGAGAAACATGAATAATTTTAATTGCAGATGTCAGAAAAACAAATAATAGCTGTAGCCAATGGAGATGGAATTGGCCCTGAAATAATGAAGGCGGTGATCAATATTTTTGAGGCAGCGCAGGTACCGCTTCATTATGAATATGTAGATATGGGAAAGTCCATTTTCGACAAAGGATATGGAGCCGGTATGACGGAAGATGCGCGTGCAACGATCGAAAAACTGGGCGTTCTTTTTAAAGGACCCATGGAAACGCCAAAAGGGAAAGGGGTTAAAAGCATCAACGTAACAGCCCGTAAGCTTTGGAATACATACGCCAACGTGCGTAAATTTAAAACGTTGGAGGGCGTCAATACTGTTTTCTCAAAGGCAGGAATTCCCATTGACATCACCATTGTCCGCGAAAATATTGAGGACACCTACGGAGGCATCGAATACCTGCCGGCTTATGATATGGCGCTGGGGCTGCGTCTGGTGAGCCGGGGAGGTAGCGAACAGTTCATGCGCTTTGTGTTTGAAACCGCCAGAAGGCAGGGAACCGATCACGTTACCTGTGCGCATAAAGCTAATATAATGAAGCTCACGGATGGCATGTTCCTTAACACGTTTTATGAGATCGCGAAAGAATATCCTGATATTAAAACCGATGATGTCATCATTGATGATCTCTGCATGAAGCTGGTTCGCTGGCCGGACCGGTTTAAAATGATAGCAGCTACCAACCTGCAGGGAGACATTATTTCGGATTTGTGCGCGGGACTGGTAGGCGGACTTGGGTTTGCTCCTGGTGCCAACATTGGCGACAATATCTCCATATTCGAGGCAGTGCATGGTACGGCTCCTGATATTGCAGGAAAGAACATCGCTAACCCTACTTCACTACTGCTGAGCGGCCTGTATATGTTGCGGTTCCTGGGCCTGGCCGCGCAGGCTGACCAGGTAGAGAATTCGCTCTATTACACACTGGAGCAAGGCATACATACTGGCGATTTTGGCGAACCGGGATCGGCATCGGAAAACACAGAAGGTTTTGCGCAGGCAATTATTAATAACCTGGGAAGTAAGCCGGAGCGAACAGAACCTGTGCATACAGTAAAAACCAATAAGAAAATGTTTTCGGCACCCCGCCTTCCCGAAAAGCAAATAGTGTTGCAAACCAGTAGGAATCCTCAGGCCCAGGTGCGGGGTATTGACATTGGCTGCGAAACTCAGCAGCAACCGGAAGAGATCGCAAACGTGGTTCTGAAAGAATTACCTCCCAAGTTTAAACTCACATTTGTGAGCAACCGGGGAACGATCGTATGGCCCACTGCTTCCAAATTCACGGAACTTGTAGGTTACGCTCGCCTTCGTATTGAAGTGAAAGATGAAAACGTGCAGACAACTGAAAAGGAATTGCTGGAACTTTCCGTCCGGCTGTCAGAAAAAATTGTGATAGGGCATGTTTTTATTCTGAAATATTTTGATGGAGAGCGCGGGTTTTCACTGGCGCAGGGGCAGTAACAAGCGAAACAGAAATACACTGTAATTGTAAAGAATCCAAAATTCTGCAGGCAGTTCAGGTAGTATTATTCTAAAATAGGAAAAATCCTGTAAAGCAATTGCCATATTCCCCCTCCGCATGACGAATGCAGTTAGCGGTTATCCTTTCCCCGGAAATTAGAAAGTGCTACAGTTGTAATCCGGTTGTGAATTCTGCATACTGTCTTGTACCCTTATCTTGTGGCCGGAAACACAAATAATTCATGCTAAAAAAATTAGGTCCATTAGCGGGTTTGCTTTCGGGGCCTTTCCTTTTTCTGCTGGTCTGGACGGGCGTGGATGAAGGCGCAATGGGTCTGGCCGCCAAGGCAGTTATGGCAGTAACCTGCTGGGTAGCCGCTTGGTGGATTACCGGGGCGGTGCCGCTTCCGGTCACCTAACTGCTTCCCATTATCTTGTTTCCGCTCACGGGTGCTGCGGATATAGCATCTACTACTTCCGCCTATGGTGATTCCGTGATATTTCTGTTCATGGGAGGTTTCCTGCTGGCACTTGCCATGGAGCGGTGGAATTTACACAGGCGCATTGCGATCAATATTATTTCGCGTACCGGCACCCGTTCTAAAATGCTGATCCTCGGATTTATGGTGGCAACCGCTTTCCTTTCAATGTGGATATCAAACACGGCAACAGCCATGATGATGTTGCCCATTGGGCTGGCCATTATCTTACAAGAATCCAGGTCCCTGGAAATTCAAAATGGCGGTGCAGCCAGAAAGAGCGTTCTGGCCAAGCCTCTTATGCTGGCCATCGCTTATGCCGCCTCTATTGGGGGCCTTGCTACGCTGATCGGCACTCCGCCAAATATCGTAATGGCGGCCATAGTGGAGGATACACTCGGAAATACAGTATTCTTCTCGGATTGGCTGCTTTTTGCGCTGCCGCTATCATTGATCCTTCTGGGTGTATGCTGGGTGTATCTCGTATGGTTTTTTAATGTTGGTGATCATCAACTGGTCCAGGGCAATGAAGATCTAAAACGACAACTGCATGAATTAGGGAAAATAACCGTGGAAGAAAAACGGGTACTGATAATTTTTTGCCTTACCGCCTTTTGCTGGATCTCCCGTTCATTCTGGCTGACGAAGATAATTCCGCAACTCAACGACACAATGATTTCCCTGGCCGGGGCAACGCTACTGTTTATCATTCCTGCAAAGGGAGGAGAGCGACTGATGAATTGGGACACAGCCAAAAAGTTGCCCTGGGGCATTTTGCTGCTTTTTGGAGGAGGTTTAGCCATAGCAGAGGGGTTTACCACTTCGGGATTAGCCGAATGGATTGGCAGCCATCTCTCGGAAGCCGGCAGGCTGAACCTGATCATCCTTATGCTGCTGGTGGTGGCATTGATCAACTTCCTCACGGAAATTACTTCAAATACGGCCACTGCAACGATCTTTCTGCCCGTTCTTGCTTCTCTTAGCCTTGGCCTGGGTGTATCACCCTATCGGCTGATGATCTCCGCAACCCTCGCAGCTTCATGTGCTTTTATGTTGCCGGTAGCAACCCCTCCTAACGCTGTAGTATTTGGCAGTGGTCAACTGGAGATGAGGGATATGGTGAAAGCAGGATTTTCTATGAATATCATTTCAGTAATAATTATTACAGCTTATTGCTATTTTTTAATTCCATTTTTCTTTAATTAAATGCATTAGAATGTAAATCACGTCTGAAATTAAATGGAAATATTAAAAGTTGGGACGGTATTGTTTTTTGAGATCAGTTTGTATGCGTTAATCCTTGCAGGCTGTTATGTTTTAGGATTGAATAGAAATTGAACATGGTGCTGAAATCCTGTGCTGGCAACAATCCTGTGGAGTTCTTTATTTGATAGACTCCGGCAGACAGAGATGAAAATAACAGCAGGAAAATGCTTCAGAGGCGCAAGCATTTAATGGACTTTGCACGGCTTGTCAGCCGTTTTTATTTTTATTCAAATCATTTAAAAATAAATATAAGGGTATTTTAATTCAATAATCAGTTTACTTTAAAAACATCCATATTGTGGTTCATAAAGTTGCGCATTCTTTTACAAACCTCGAATCCCTCCCTTGAACCCTCATCATTGGTATTTCCTTCTATGGTGTGGAACCAGTCTCCCTGAATGCCGGTGATGATGCCGGTATGAACCCAATCATGGGGCGTACGAACATTCAGGAATATATCTCCGGGCTGAACCTGAGATGGATTGTTTCGTATTTTTTCATTTCGCAATAATGAGTTCCTGGAAAGACCGTGGCTGCCTACCACATCGCAGCTATAGGAATGTGGCATAATGGCCGTAAAGTTCTGATTAACGGAGTTGCATGCCTGGTCCAGAATAGTTTGCACGAATCCCATGCACCATGCCCAGGGTGCCCCTTCATTTCCGTCCATATAAGCTCGAACCCACGGGCCTTCGTTCCTGCTGTTTAACTCGCGGGGTATATTCCTGAGGTGCTGCTTTGCATAAGACACGATCAGTGCGCGCAGGTCAGAAGAACCCGCTATGGACTCAAAAGCATTGCGCAACGGACTCGATAACATACCAAAAGTGACTGGCCCTGCAATACCATCCGTTTCAAGACCGTGTATTTGCTGAAATTCCATTACGGCTGATTTGGTTTGGGCGCCATAGTCACCATCAATGCTGATTATGCTGAGCCACTCCGGCTTTATATATCGCCACAGGTTCAGCCATTCTTGCACTTTTTTCACTTCGTTGCCGCTCTCTCCGTTTTTGAGGATCCCATTGATTGTCAGTTCCTTCTTATAATGAGTTTTTTGCATTGTGCCGGTTTTTTTATAGGTTTAAAAATACGAAAATAATGGGTTTTAGATTGGTGATTTTCTGCTATAAAATTCAACAATAGTTTTCCATTGTGTCTAACAGTTCTGGTGAGCGATTTTTATCTTGCTTTTCCGCAAGGCTGTAAGACACCCCAAAAAAAAGCCGCCCCAACTGCAATGAGTTGGGGCGGCTTGGGTAAAGAACGAACCGTTTGGTCTTCGGTTGCGGATGCTTATTGGGCGATCACAACGCGTTTGATGACCTGGCGGTTGTTAGTGGCAATACGTACGAAGT